>JAYTYH010000509.1:0-5012 GCA_043742485.1 Rhizobacter sp. | reverse complement strand
TGAAGCGGGAAACGTTAACACAGCGTTTTCCCGGGGGGCGTCGTAAGGCCATGCATCAACGCTCCTTGTCGGCGAACGGATTCTTCGACGAGCGCATCTCGATCCGCAAGGGCGTTCCGGTCAGCTTGAAGTGAGCCCGAAAGCGGCCTTCGAGGTAGCGCTTGTAGACATCGGTCACGTGCTCGAGCGAGTTGCCGTGGATGACGATGAGCGGCGGATTCATGCCGCCCTGGTGCGCATATCGCAGCTTCGGCCGGAAGGCGCCGGCGCGCTTGGGCGTCTGGTGCAGCACCGCTTCCTGGAGCAGCCGCGTCAGTACCGGCGTCGGCATCTTTCGCGTCGCCGACGAATGCGCGTCGGCGATCGCCTTCCAGACCGGTCCGAAGCCTTGCCGCTTCGTCGCCGAGATGTTCATCACCGGCGCGAACTTCAGAAACGGCAGCCGCTGCTCGATCGAGCGCTGCAGCTGCTCCTTTTGATAGGCATCGACCGCGTCCCACTTGTTGACGGCGACGACGACGGCGCGGCCGCTTTCGAGGATGTAGCCGGCGATGTGGGCGTCCTGGTCGGTGACGCCCTGCGTGGCGTCGAGCAAGAGCAGCACGACGTTGGCTTCGGCAATCGCCTGCAGCGTCTTGACCACCGAGAACTTCTCGACGGCCTCGAAGACCTTGCCGCGGCGGCGCAGGCCGGCAGTGTCGATGAGGTCGAAGTGGCGGCCACCGCGCTCGAACGGCACCACGATCGCGTCGCGCGTGGTGCCGGGCTGGTCGAAGGCGACGAGCCGCTCCTCGCCGAGCCAGGCGTTGATCAGCGTCGACTTGCCGACGTTGGGGCGGCCGGCGACGGCCAGTCGGGTCGGTGCGGCTTCGTCCATCTCGAGCGACGCTTCCGCCCCGTCTTCATCGCTCTCGGCCTGCCAGGCGTCGCCGAGGGCGACCTGCAGGGCGGCTTCGGCGAGGCTGCCGACTCCCTGCCCGTGCGCGGCCGATACCGCGTGCGGCGGGCCGAGGCCGAGCTCGTAGAACTCGGCCAGCAACGGCGATTCGGGCATGCCCTCGGCTTTGTTGGCGGCGATCAATACCCGCTTGCTGGCACTGCGCAGATAGCGGGCGATCTCGTGGTCGTGCGCCGAAACGCCGGCCCGCATATCGACGACGAAGATCACGGCATCCGCCTCGGCGACGGCCTGCTCGGTCTGCCGCGCCATCTCCTTGACGATGCCGGTCGGGTTCTGCGGCTCGAAGCCGCCGGTGTCGACAACGATGAACTCGTGCCCGCCGATCTTGGCATCGCCGTAGTGGCGGTCGCGCGTTAGCCCGGCGAAGTCGGCAACGATGGCGTCGCGCGTCTTCGTCATGCGGTTGAAGAGCGTCGACTTGCCGACGTTGGCGCGGCCGACGAGTGCGATGACGGGCTTCATCGCGCGGCGCGCTCCAGCGCTGGCCGTTCGGCGGTCACTCAGGCCGGGCGAAACGCGAACACGCCGCCGGAGCGCGTGACGACGATGACCAGGCCGCCGACGAAAAGCGGTGGCACGCTGATGGGGCTGCCGTCGGTCGTCAGCCGCGCCTGCGACTCGCCCTTGGCGCGCGACAGGAAATGCAGCGTGCCGTCGATGTCGCCGAAAACGACCGACTGCGGCGTTGCGACCGGCGCCGAGAGGCGGCGAAACATCAAGGCCTCCGAGGTCCATGCGACGTCGCCGCTGGTGGTCTTCCACGTCGTCAATCGGTCGGAGGCGTCAGCGCCAAACAGCAACTCGGCGTCGCCAGCGACGGCGTCGGTGCCGCCGATCGTTTTCGTCCAGACCACCGAGCCGCGCTCGGCGTCGACGCAGCCGACGCCGGCCTGGAACGAGCGCGCGCACATCACGTCGCCAGCGCGCATGGCCGGGCCGATGAGGTCGGCGAGGCGCTCGACTTCGTTGGCGCCGCGCGGAGCGCCGATCGTGACTTCCCAGCGCACCGCCGACGAGATCGGATCGATCGCCGCCATCCGCGGCCCCTGGCCGACGACGAGCGTGTTCTTGAAGGCCGCGACAACGCCGGTCTGCGACAACGTCAGCGCATCGCCGGGCCGTTGCAGCTGCCAGATCCGTGCGCCATCGGCAGCGTCGTAGGCCAATACCGCGCGATCGACGGCGAGCACGAAAATGCGACCACCGGCGACCAGCGGCGCCGTCGCGACGCGAACGCCGAGCGCCTTGCGCCACTTGACCTGGCCGGCTTCGATGGCGACCAGCTCGCCTTCACGCGTAACGACCGCCGCCACCTTGCCGTCGCTGCCGACGCCGGCCGAGATCTTGTTGCCGACGCTGGTGCGCCAGATCGTGCGACCGCTTGCGGCCTCGACCGCCATGACGCTGCCGTCGCTCGCGGCCAGCGTCAGCGTGCCGCCGTTGACGGCGACGGTGAGCGGAAACTGGACGGTGCCGATGGCCTGGTTCCAGGCCGGGCGCACGACGATCGGCGCGGCGATGGCTTCGAGCGGTTTCGGCTTCGGTCGGTCATTGCCGAACGAGCACGCCGACAGCAGGGCGACGAGGGCGAGTGCGAGCGCGGCCCTCATTTCGATGCCCCGGCAGCGCTGGCCGCAGGCGCGGGAGCCGCACCCATGACGTTCAACTTGGCCTCGATCAGGCGCCGGTAGTCGACCTTCGCGTCCATCGCCGCCCAGGCCTTCTGGTAAGCGGCCTTGGCCTCTTCGGTCTTGCCTTGGGCCATCAGCACGTCGCCGCGCCGATCGGCGGCCAAAGCGGCAAAGGCAACGGCGTCGACAGCGTCGATCTGTTTCAGGGCGTCGTCGTATTTCTTGTCGTCGAGCAGCATGCCCGCCAGGCGCAGGCGCGCGATCGACCGGTAGTCATCATCGCCAGCCTTCTCGGCCACCCAGGTCAGGTTGGCACGGGCGGCTTCGGGCTGGCCTTTCTCGACCTCGAGGCGGGCCGCGGCGAGGCCGGCCTGCTGCGTGAAGGTGGCGCGCGGATAGCGCTCCTTCATGTCGGCGAACACACGTGAGGCGACGGCGGCGTCGCCGGCCTGCACGGCCTTGTCGACGGCGTCGTAGAGCGACGCCGCCTTCTCGCCCTGATCGCGCTGCCACGCGCCCCAGCGGTTCCAGCCGACATAGGCGGCGAGCGCCAGCACCAGCGCCCACGTGATCAGATTGCCGTATTGCTTCCAGGACGCCTTGAGCTGGTCGAGCTGTTCCTGTTCTTCGAAGTCGAGTTGGGTGGCCATGGCAGCTCTGCAGACAAACGCAGGATTATGCGGCGAGGGTCGGCGCCCACGACGCCACGTCGGCGAGCGGCAGCGAGCGCTGCGCGGCCGCGGTATCGCGGAGCGACTTGACGGCGACTTCGCCGCGGCTGAGCTCGTCGGCGCCGAAGATTGCGGCAAAACGGGCGCCGCTGGCGTCGGCCTTGCGGAACTGCGACTTCATGCTGCCCCAGCCTTCGGCTCCGGCGGCGTGCATCAGCACCGCCAGCCCGGCACCACGCAGCGCTTCGCAGACCGTCACGGCATGGGCCATCGCCTGCGGGCCGGGAACGATCGCGTAAACGTCGGGCGGGGCTTGCGAAAACGTCGCTCCCGTTGCCTCGAGGAGCAGCAGCATGCGCTCGATGCCCATGCCCCAGCCGACGGCGGGCGTCGGCTTGCCGCCAAGTTGTGCGAACAGTCCGTCGTAGCGGCCGCCGCCGCACACGGTGCCCTGGGCGCCGAGCCGGTCGGTGACCCACTCGAAGACGGTCAGGTTGTAGTAGTCGAGGCCACGCACGAGCCGCGGATTGACGCGATAGGCCAGGCCGGCGGAATCCAGCGTCGCCCGCACCGCATCGAAGTGGCGGAGCGACTCCTCGCCGAGAAACGACATCAGCTGCGGCGCTTCCTCCGCGATCTGCTGCATCGCCGCGTTCTTGGTGTCGAGGATGCGCAGTGGATTCGAGTGCAGGCGGCGGCGGGCGTCGTCGTCGAGCGCGTCGGCATGCTGCTCGAGGTAGTCGATCAGCGCCACACGATGGGCGTTGCGCTCCGCGGGTTGGCCGAGACTGTTGATCTCGAGGCGGACATCGCGGCCCTCGACCAGACCGAGGTCGCGGCACAAGGCTCGGCACATCAGTATCTGCTCGGCATCGACATCGGGCCCGGCGTGGCCGAGCGCCTCGACGTCGATCTGGTGGAACTGCCGGTAACGGCCCTTCTGCGGCCGCTCGTGGCGAAACAGGGTCACCTGGCTCCAGAGCCGCAGCGGCCCGTTGTAGAGCGCGTTGTGCTCGATCATGGCGCGAACGATGCCCGCCGTCGCCTCCGGCCGCAGCGTCAGCCGGTCGCCGTTCATAGCGTCGGCGAAGGAATACATCTCTTTCTCGACGATGTCGGTCACCTCACCGAGGCCGCGCACGAAGAGCGCCGTCGGCTCGACGATGGGCGTGCGCACGTTGGCGTAGCCGTAACGACGCATAAGGCCGCGAACCTTTTCCTCGAACCACTCCCAGCGCGCCGATTCCGGCGGCAGGATGTCGTTCATGCCTTTGACGGCTCGCAGTGCTTCAGTCATGAATTCAAATGCGGCGGCAGCGAAGCCGCCGACGCTCAGACCGTGGCGGTCGTGCCGCCGAAACGGTTCTCGACGTAACGCTCGACCAGCGCATGGAACTCGCGCACGATGTTGTCGCCGCGCAGCGTCAGCGCCTTTTCGCCGTCGATGAAGACCGGTGCCGCCGGCGCCTCGCCGGTGCCGGGCAAGCTGATGCCGATGTCGGCATGCTTGCTCTCGCCCGGGCCGTTGACGATGCAGCCCATCACCGCCACCTTCATCTTCTCGACGCCGGGATAGCGCCCTTTCCATACGGGCATCTGCGCGCGCAGGTAGTCGTCGATCTCCTTGGCGAGCTCCTGGAAAGTCGTGCTCGTTGTGCGGCCGCAACCGGGGCAGGCGGTGACGCTCGGGTTGAACGCCCGCAGGCCGAGCGACTGCAGGATCTCGAGCGCGATCACGACTTCCTGCGT
>JAYTYH010000508.1:0-4367 GCA_043742485.1 Rhizobacter sp. | reverse complement strand
CGGGCGGCACCGAAGCCGAGGTCGCCGCAGTAGGCGACGATGTGGACCTGGGGCATCGACATGGCCACGCAGCACGACACCCCGGCGATGCAAAGAAGCGTCTGCACCGTACCCGCCGCCAGTCCGAGCACCAGCGGCGATCCACGGCCCGCCAGCGCGGCGGAAGCGGCGACCGACGGCGCCGGCTGCGGTTGCGGCGGCGGCCGGCGCCGCAACACCAGCGCCAGCGGAACGACCGCCAGGACGCAGAACACACCGATGCCGACATAGGTGGCGCGCCAACCGGCGGTCGCTATGAAATGCTGCATCACCGGCGGCCAGATCGCCCCGGCCACATAGTTGCCGCTCATGCAGACCGCCACCGCGATCCCGCGCCGGCGCTGGAACCAGAGCGAGGTGTCGGCCACCAGCGGCGCAAAGGTGGCGGAGGTTCCGAGCAGCCCGATCAGCAGGCCCTGCGCGATGCCGAACTGCCACAGGGTCGCTGCCGAACCGGCGGCCACGAAACCAGCCCCGAGTCCCAGTGCCCCCAGCAAGACCGGCACCATCACGCCGAAGCGGTCTGACAGGCGCCCCATCAGGATGCCGCCGACGCCGAAGCCGATCATCGTCAGTGTGTACGGCAGCGACGCACTGCCCCGATCCGCGCCGAAGTCAGCCTGGATTCGCGGCAGCACGACGGTCACCGAGTACATGCCGGACCCGCCAATGGTCATCAGCAGCAGCGAGACGGCAAGCCGCAGCCAGGCGTAAGGGGACTCGATCTCTTGCGGGGTGGCGGCGCGGCTCATCCGCCGCATTGGACACGAAAACCGGCAAGCCGCGTCAAGCCTGCCAGACGCCGTAGCCGGCTTCGCGCAGGCCGATGCCCAGTTCGACCTCCATCTCGCACGCGCCGGCGTACGGCATCGGGTTGTAGACCTCGTACAGCGCGGGCAGCAGGCGCAGGCCGAACTCGAACACGAAGCGGTTGGCCTGGATGCCGGCCTTGTGGCGGTCGAAGCGCAGGTCAGGGTGGAGGCCGGTCATGCCGACGTAGACGAGCGGCCTGGCGTGTGCGTAGGCCGGGTTGGCTTTTCGGAAGGCGGCGATGTTCCAGACCGTGTCGGCCAGCTCGACGACGTAGACGCTGTAGTGATGCGACCTGGGATGCGACCCGGGTGTCGAGCGCGGCGCTCTCGCCAAGCGTCTAGCCGCAGGGAATGATCTTGAACTCGACGCGGCGGTCGAGCGCGTCGACGGCGTTGTCGGTGCCGCTGCCGACGATGTTCTCGTGAAAGCCCATGCCCGAGGTCTTCGTCTTGGCACCGAGCGCCGCCGTCTCACCGGCCAGGCGCTGGCGGATGGCATTGGCTCGCTGCAGCGAGAGCGCGTCGTTGCCCGCCTCCGATCCGGTGCGGCTGGTATGGCCGACGACGTTCATGCAGACCTTCGCCGAGGTGCTTTCGCGCGCGATCTGGCGCAGCCACATCGGATAGGCGCCGCTCACCTTCGGGTCGGACCAGAAGTCGGTGCTGCCCGGGTTGAATAGGAACTTCACGCCGAGCTGGTTGTAGGCGATGCCCAGCGCCACGACGCGGCCGAAGGCCTGCTCGGCCTCCTGCGTGCGGCCGAGCTTGGCGTTCGCCAGGTAGATGCCGTTCATGACCCGCAGCTGCTCGCCGGCCGGTAGGGCCAGGGCGCTGCGATAGCGACCCAGCGCATCGACATAGCGCTCCTGGTTGTAAAGCGTCGTCGCTTCGTTGACGAGTGTGGCGGCGGCGATGCGGTCGAGGTAGAAGGCATCGGCACGGCCGCCCGGCGCGGTCGCCGAGGTGCGCGCATAGCCCTCGATGACCTTGTCCTTCACGAGCACCGGGCTGTCGCGGTAGTAGGCCAGCGGCGTGTGGTCGAGGCCCTCGTCCCGGGCCAGTGCCGACGCCTGTGCGACGACGGCGCCGCTCTTGAGCTCGGTAAGCGCGAGATTGATTTGCATGGCCCGCTTCCTGGCGCTGCCGTCGCCGCTGACGCGGGTCATGGTGCCGGTGAGCAGGTATTGGGCGCGGCCGAGGTTGGCCGACTGGAACGGCAGCAGCTCGAAGCCGTCGGCGCGGCTCAGCCGCTCGGTGACGCGATTTTCGAGCAGCACCGTCGCCGCCGTCTGCTGGCCGGTGGTGGCGTCGAGCATCGGATCGAGGACGACACCGCGCTTGGCGAGCTTGGACTCGACGCGGGCGAGGAAGGCGGGCAGCTTCTGCGTCTGCGCGGCGAGGCCGTCGGTGGCCTGGGCCACGGCCTGCTCGAACGGCAGCTCGTTGTCGAGCCGGGTCGCCTGCGGCGCGGCGCAGCCGGTGATGGCGACGATCGCCGCTGCGCTGATCCAAAGAAGGGCGGCGCGGGCGCGCAACGGCGGGCGGAAGTTCATCTGCATTCCCTCTTCAGGTAGGCCGCCTCTTCGGCGGTCAGAGGCTCGAGCGAACCCTTCTGCAGAATATCACTGCATCTTGCGCCGCTGCCTGGTGGCGGGGCCGGCCGGGGCATCGCGACGGGCTCGTTGCGGAAGGTCGGCTCGACGCGCGGCGGTGGCGTTTCACGACGCGGCCGGGCCGGCGCCGGAAGCTGCGCCGGCAGTGGTGCCGAGGCTGGGGCTGCCGACGGCGCGGGCGTCGCGGTCGGCGCTTCGACTGCGGTGGAAGGCTCGGGCATCGGTGCGTTTGCCTGCGTCGGAAGCGCCGTCTCGCTCGGCGCCGATACCGATGGCTCGACGGCCGATGCCGCCGTGGCCGGGCTGGACCCGACCGGAGCCGCGTGGCGCGGCTGAAGCCAACCGAAGACAGCGCCGATCACGGCGATCGTCAGCACGGCCAGCGCGACGATCCAGCCGCGGTGACGCGTCGACCTCGCCGGCAAACGCACGGCCGTGGCGGGCGGCGCGGTGGTCGCCGCGAAAGGCGCCGTGTCGCTGCGCGGGTCGTTGCGCGACAGCGGCTCGGGCGCAGGCACGTCGGGTCGCGGCGGTGTTGGCGGCGCTGCTGGCGGAGATTTCGGCGCTGGTGGTGTCGTCGGAGTGGGCGCGGCTGCCGGCGTCGGCTCCGGCGTCGCCACGGCCGCGGTCGGCGCCGACACCGGCTCGGTGCGCGCGAAGACCTGGGTCGCAAGCACCGGCGTGAGCGTGCCGGGCACGGTCGAGTACGACTGGTCGCCGGTGATCGCGACCGGCTGCTGGCGCGGCGGCGGTGCGGCCGGCGGCACCGGCAAGGGCTCGACCGGCAGGTCGGCGTCGAGAAGGGCGCGGAACTGGCGCTCGTTCTGCGGCCGGTCCTGCGGTCGCACCGCGAGGGCGAGATCGATGGCGCTCAGAAAGGCGTGGCTGTAGCGACCGGCGGCAGCGACGGCGAGCGGCTCGAGGCGGTCGTCCATCAACCGCTCGACCGACGACATGGGCGTCTTGCCGGTGATCGCGTAGTAGACGACGCAGGCCAGTGCGTAGAGGTCGGTCCAGGCGCCCTGGGCCATCGTCGCGACGTCGCCGTACTGCTCGATCGGCGCATAGCCGGGCTTGAGCACGACGGTGAGCGCATGCGTCATGTCGCCGATGACGCGGCGGGCGGCGCCGAAGTCGAGCAGCAGCGGCCCGGTCGGCGTGAGCAGGATGTTGTCGGGCGCGATGTCGCGGTGGTAGCACTGCGACGCGTGCATGACGGCGAGGGCGTCGAGCAGCGGCGCTAGCCAGCGCCGCAGCTCGGCCTCGCTCGGCACGTGGCCGAGCTCGGCGAGCGCCGCCTTCAGCGTTGGCCCGTCGTAGAACGGCATCACCATGTAGGCGGTGCCGTTCTCCTCCCAGAAGCGGTAGACCTTGACCAGCGAAGGATGGTCGAAGCGGGCCAGCAGCCGGGCCTCGTTGACGAAGCTTTTCAGGCCGGCGCGGAAGGTGTCGACATGGCGATCCGACTTGACCACGATCGCCGACGAGCCGTTGAGGCGCGAGGCCATCGAGGCCGGCATGTATTCCTTGACGGCGACCTTGCGTTGCAGCGAATGGTCCCAGGCCAGATAGACGATGCCGAAGCCGCCCTCGCCGATCAGGTCGTTGATCTCGTAGTCGCGCAACCGCGTGCCGACCGGCAGCGTGTGGCCGAGCTGCAGCAGCGGCCGCTTCGACGGCGGCCGGATGATCGTCCGCTCGTCGCCGTCGCCGCCGGTCACGCTCACGTGCAGGGAACGATCTTGAACTCGACGCGGCGGTCGAGCACGTCGAAAGCGTTGTCGGTGCCGCTGCCGACGATGTTTTGCCGAAAGCCCATGCCTTCGGCGCGCGTGCGCGGCGCCAGTTCGGGCCGTTCGGCCGCCAGCTTCAGCCGCACGTAGGCCGCCCGCCGCAGCGACAA
>JAYTYH010000507.1:0-1627 GCA_043742485.1 Rhizobacter sp. | reverse complement strand
GCGCGCTACACCGAGGCGACGCTGCTCAGCGCGATGGAAGGCGCCGGCAAGTTGATCGACGACGACGAGTTGCGCGAGGCGATGCAGGAGAAAGGCCTGGGCACGCCGGCCACGCGGGCGGCCATCATCGAAGGGCTGATCTACGAGAAGTACATCCACCGCGAAGGCCGGGAACTGGTGCCGGGCGCGAAGGCCTTTCAACTGATGACGCTGCTGCGCGGCCTGGGCGTGGAAGACCTGACCAAGCCCGAGCTGACCGGCAACTGGGAGTACCAGTTGTCGGAGATGGAGAAAGGCAGGTTGGAGCGTGAAACCTTCATGGCCGAAATTGCGCAGATGGCCGAGCGCATCGTGCGCAAGGCGAAAGAATACGACCGCGACACGATTCCTGGCGACTATGCGACGCTTGCCACCAAGTGCCCGAACTGCGGCGGCGTGGTGAAGGAGAACTACCGGCGCTTCTCCTGCACGGGCGTTGCTCCTGCCACCGAAGGCTGCGGGTTCTCGATCAGCAAGATTCCCGGCAGCCGGGCGTTCGAGTTGGACGAGGTCGAGCATTTTCTGACCGACAAGAAGATCGGCCCGCTCGAAGGCTTCCGTTCCAAGGCCGGCTGGCCGTTCACCGCCGAACTGAAGCTCGCGTTCGACGACGAACTGAAGAACTGGAAGCTCGAATTCGACTTCGGCGAGGATGCGAAGAAGGATGGCGAGTCGGGTGAGCCGATCGACTTTTCAGGGCAGACCAGCCTGGGTGTATGCCCGAAGGACCAGGGCCATGTCTACGAGCACGGCGCGAGCTACGTGTGCGAACACGCGGTCGGCGCGAACGTGACTTGCGACTTCAAGAGCGGCAAGATCATCCTGCAACAGCCGGTGGCGCGCGACCAGATGAGCAAGCTGCTCGCGTCCGGCAAGACCGAGTTGCTCGAAGGCTTCGTCTCGAACAAGACGCGGCGCAAGTTCAAGGCGCGGCTGGCCTATGACAAGAAGGAAGGCAAGGTCACATTCGAATTCGAGCCGCGCGCGCCGCGTGTTCCTGCCAAGAGCGCGGCGGCGAAGAAGGGAGTGGCGAAGAAGGTGGGCTGAGGAGCACGAGTCAAGTCCTCGTCACTCCGCGCTCGGTGTGTGAGGGCAATCGATGCGCTTTGAATGCAAGAGACCACTCACTGACCGCAGAGGCGCGGAGAACCACCTTTGGGTGCCCGCCTTCGGCACGTACGTACGGGATATGAGCCGGTACAACCGCCAGTTCATCGGTACGTCCAACCGCGCCACCGCACTGCAGTTGCCAGAGGCTCAGGCTGTCGCGCAGGCACGCAACCTGATCCGCCGCATGGGCCAAGTGATCGAGCTTCAGCCGGTTGATCGACCGCAATCAAGCAACGCGGGTAGCGCGCAATGAGCGCCGACGAGCTCGCGGCATTGGCAGCCGCCTTTGACCTGACCGACAGCGACATCGAGGATGAGGCCGAGCGCATCGCCGGCCAGGTACAACGCATGGCCGTCTTGTGGCATACCCAGTGCACGCCCGAAGCTGTTGCGATCAAGTACCTGCGCAGCAAGGCGATTCGGCATCACGTGACCATGCCGGCGAAGGCCGGGTTCACCCAGCGCTTGAACCGCATGG
>JAYTYH010000506.1:0-1937 GCA_043742485.1 Rhizobacter sp. | reverse complement strand
AGCGAGTGGCCTCGAACCTCGGTGATCTCGACGTCGATCAGCGTGCCGACGCGATCGCTCGGCGCCGCCAGGTTGACGACGCGGTTGCATTCGGTCCGCCCCATGAGCTCGCCACCGTCCTTGCGCGACGCGCCCTCGACGAGGATGCGCTGCACGGTACCGACGCGTGCAGCGCTGATCGCGTTGCCGTTCGCCTCGATGCGGGCCTGCAAGCGTTGCAGCCGTGCCAGTTTGGTTTCGGCCGGCGTGTCGTCGGTCAGCGCTGCCGCCGGCGTGCCGGGGCGGGGGCTGAAGACGAAGCTGAAGCTGTGGTCGAAGCCGACCTCTTCGACCAGCGCCATCGTGCGTTCGAAATCGGCGTCGGTCTCGCCCGGGAAGCCGACGATGAAGTCGCTCGAGACGGCGATGTCGGGCCGGGCGGCGCGCAGCTTGCGGACGGTGCTCTTGTATTCGAGCGAGGTGTAGCCACGCTTCATGGCTGCGAGGATGCGGTCGCTGCCGTGCTGCACCGGGAGGTGGACATGGCCAACCAGCTTCGGCAGCCGCCCGTGTGCCGCGATGAGCCGCTCCGTGAACTCCTTCGGGTGGCTCGTGGTGTAGCGGATGCGCTCGATGCGGCCGATGGCCGAGACGTGCTCGAGCAGCGTCGCGAAGTCGGCGATGCCGCCCGAGGCGCCCATCGCACCCAGGTAGGCATTGACGTTCTGACCGAGCAGCGTCACTTCGCGCACACCGCGATCGGCCAGGCCCGAGACCTCGGCGAGCACGTCGTCGAACGGCCGCGACACTTCCTCGCCACGGGTGTAGGGCACGACGCAGTACGAGCAGTACTTCGAGCAGCCTTCCATGATCGAGACGAAGGCAGTGGGGCCGTCGACGCGGGCCGGCGGCAGATGATCGAATTTCTCGATCTCCGGAAAACTGATATCGACCTGCGGCCGCGCTTCGCTGCGCCGCCGCCTGAGCATCTCCGGCAGCCGGTGCAGCGTCTGCGGGCCGAACACGACGTCGACATACGGCGCACGCGCGATGATCGCCGCGCCTTCTTGGCTGGCGACGCAGCCGCCGACACCGATCAGCGCGCCGCGCGCTTTCAGGTGCTTGACGCGGCCGAGGTCGCTGAAGACCTTCTCCTGCGCTATCTCGCGCACCGAGCAGGTGTTGAGGAGGATGAGGTCGGCTTCCTCGACGTCGGTGGTCGGCTCGTAGCCTTCGGCGGCGCGGAGCACGTCGGCCATCTTGTCCGAGTCGTACACATTCATCTGACAGCCGAAGGTCTTGATGAAGACCTTCGGCTTCGCTACGACCTCCGGTTCGCTCACGGCTTGAACCAGACCTGCGCCACTGGATCGAAGACCCACTTCTCCGACTCCTCGACCGTCGTCGGCCAACGGTTGGCGGCTTCGTCGGGGCGCAGGATCCAGACGTCCTTGACCAGCCCCGACGTATCGACCGTGTAGTGGACGAGGAATCGGCCGCCGAGCAGCGCCCCCGGCACCACGCTCATGTTGTTCGCGTCGCGGATGCGGGCGCCTGGGGCGAGGCGCGCCGGCTTGCCGTTGAGAGCGATCTCCGGCGCCTCGCCGATGACGACGGCGCCGCGCAATGCCTTCTGCGGGAAGTTACGCTGCATTCCCGTCGAAGTCGGCGCGCTACTGCAAGCGGCAAGCATGGCGAAGGCGAGACTGGCGACTGCGTGGCGAAGCATCGGGGCTTTCGGAGAAGCCGCGACAGGGCGGCGGAGTCCTGACCCGAAGCGGCGAGGCGAGCGGCCGGAGTACGGCGTCTGGTGGCGCTTCAGGGACTCGAACCCCGGACCTGCGGATTATGATTCCGTCGCTCTAACCGACTGAGCTAAAGCGCCTGAGCCAGCGAGTATACCGAGCCGTTTTCGCGGCTTCAGTCGCACCGAAAAGACAGTCCGCCGATGTTCAGTT
>JAYTYH010000505.1:0-1540 GCA_043742485.1 Rhizobacter sp. | reverse complement strand
GCCTGCAGCGTTTCCACAAGAAAAAGCCCCGCGACGCGGGGCTTTTTCCTTGGTGGCCGCCGGAGTGCAGACCGGTCCCGTCACTTCTTCTTGCTGTTGCGCTTCATCGATTCCACCAGGGCCTCCATCGGGTCGGCTTTTGCTTCGTCGGCGCCGGCCGATGCCGACGCCGCGGACGCAGCCTGAGGCGCCGCCGCTGCATAGGGATCGGTGACGGTGCCGCGCGACTCGTCGCGCATTTCTTGCAGCGCCTTGTCGGCATCGATCACGACCGGCTTGTCGAGGCCGCCGGTGACGAGACCCGGGAAGGCGATGACAAGCGCCACCATGACGACCTGAATCACCACGAAGGGAATGGCGCCCCGGTAGATATCTCCGGTGGTCACCTTCCTGATCCGCTTGCGGGTGAGCTTGTCGTCGTAATCGTCGACAGGCGCGACGCTGCGCAAGTAGAACAGCGCGAAGCCGAACGGCGGATGCATGAACGACGTCTGCATGTTGACGGCCAGCAGCACGCCGAACCAGGTGAGGTCGATGCCGAGCTTGGCGGCGACCGGCCCGACCAGCGGCACGATGATGAAGGCCAACTCGAAGAAGTCGAGGAAGAAGGCGAGGACGAAGATCAGGATGTTGACGACGATCAGAAAGCCCAGCTGGCCGCCCGGCAGCCCGGTGAGCAGGTGCTCGACCCAGATGGCGCCATCGACGGCCTGGAAGGAGAGGCTGAACGTCGTCGAGCCGACCAGGATCATCAGCACGAACGAGGACAGCTTCGTCGTCGTGTCCATCGCCTGGCGCATCAGCCTCAAGCTGAGGCGTCGCCGAGCGAACGCCATGGCCAACGCTCCGACCGCGCCCATCGCACCGCCCTCGGTGGGCGTCGCGATGCCGAGGAAGATCGTGCCGAGCACGAGGAAGATCAACGCCAGCGGCGGAATGAGCACGAAGGTGACGCGCTCGGCCATGCGCGACAGAAGCTTGAACCGAAAGACCCGGTTCAGAACCGAGAACAGGAATGCCACGCCGACACCCACGCACAGCGAGGTCACGATGAGCTCGTCGGTGGCGGTCGCCGCCGGGCGGGTCTTCGCGAACAGCACGGCGACGCAGGTCGACGCCACCGCGAGCATGCCGAGCGAGGGCAGGCCGGCAGTGCCGTCGTCCTCCCGGATCGTTCTCGCCTCCAGCGGCAATGCCGGCACAAACGACGGCTTGAAAAAGCCGAGCACCATCACGTAGCAGATGTAGAGGCCGGTCAGGATGAAGCCGGGCAGGAACGCGCCCTTGTAGAGATCGCCCACGCTCTTGCCCAGCTGATCGGCAAGCACGATCAGCACGAGCGAGGGCGGAATGATCTGGGCCAGCGTGCCCGAGGCCGCGATCACACCGGTGGCGACGCGCCGGTCGTAGCCGTAGCGCAGCATGATCGGCAGCGAGATGAGCCCCATCGAGATCACGGAGGCAGCGACCACGCCGGTCGTTGCCGCGAGCATGGCGCCGACCAGGATCACCGCGTAACCCAGGCCACCGCGAATCGGCC
>JAYTYH010000504.1:0-6265 GCA_043742485.1 Rhizobacter sp. | reverse complement strand
CGGCGTAGCGCGCTTCCATGTCCGAGTGCAACAGCTCTTCGCCAGTGACCTCGCGGCGGATCGTGTGCAGCAACAGCCGCGCCGTCGCCCGCGTGTAGCCAGGGTCTTTCTCGATCAGCGTGCGTGCCGCCAGGATCGCGGCCTTGTGGACTTCGTCGATGGGCACGCCGTCGTAGAGATTGCGGCGTGTCTCGGCAATGATCGGCTCGGGCCGCACGTCGGCACCGAGATCGGCGCAAGCCGATTCGATCAGCGCTTGCAGGCGGGCCGAATCGAGCGGCACGCGGTTGCCGCGGTCGGTGACCATCAAAGCCGGTACGGCGGCGAGAGGCACCACGCCCTGCTTGACGCGCTCCTGGGCGCGACGCTCGCGATAGAGCACGTAGGCGCGCGCGACCTCGTGATGGCCGCCGCGCATCAGGCCGAGCTCGACGTGATCCTGCACGTCTTCGATGTGGAAGGTGCCGCCGCCCGGGCGCGAGCGCAGCAAGGCCCGGACGACCGATTCGGTGAGACCGTCGACGGTCTCGCGGACGCTGGCCGAGGCCGCACCCTGCGTGCCGTGCACAGCAAGGAAGGCCTTCATCAGCGCGACCGCGATCTTGTTCGGCTCGAACGACACGACGGCGCCGTTACGACGCAGGATTTGATAGCCCTGATACGCCGACACGACGTTGCCCGGCTTGACCGGCGGCCGCAGTGCGGCGGTGATGGCCGGTTGCGCCTGGGCGGTGGTGGATTGCATGCTTTCCTCTCGTGGAATCCCGATCGTCGGCGACGGATTCGGGATGTTTCTTGTCAGGGCCGACGTCGAATCGACGCCGCGTCTGGCGTGGACGTTCGATCAGGGCGACAGCGTTCGGTGGTGTTCTGGGTGGGCGCGGGGTGGCAGTGAGTGCGTCTTGGTCGACAAGTCAGCATAGCACCGCGACACACTATATCTGGGGTCTGGAGTGCCTACAAGCACTACCTATAGCGTACGCAGTCGTGAACTTTGCACGCTTCACATTGTCGTGCATCGGGCTCTCTGCGAGCGCCGCAGGGCCATGAACGCAGCGCTCCTCGCACCGCGCTACGCAGCGAACAGATGCGCCGATCCAGGCATGCGGCCGCGCATTCGCATCCAGTCGAAGCCCCGTCCCGGATCGCCCTTGCGGCCGGGCGCCACGTGCTCGTGACCGGCGACCGACGCCACCGGGTAACGCTCGATCACGGCCCCGAGCAACGCGGCCAGAGCCTCGTACTGGATCTCTTCAAAGGCCTCGCCTTCCAGACCTTCGAGCTCGATTCCGATGGAAAAGTCGTTGCAGTCTTCACGACTGCGCCAGATGGAAGCCCCGGCGTGCCAGGCGCGTTCGTCGCACGACACGAACTGCACCGTCTCGCCGCTGCGTCGAACGAGGAAATGCGCCGACACGACGGCGCCGCGGATGGTCTCGAAGTAGGGGTGACCGCTCCAGTCGAGGCGATTCGTGAACAGCCGCTCCACTTCGTTGCCGCCATATTCGCCCGGCGGCAGGCTGATCGAGTGAACGACGACCAGATCGATGGCGACCGCGTTCGGCCGCGGCCCGAAGTTCGGCGACGGGCAGCGCCGGGCGCTGTTCAGCCAGCCGCCCAGCCACGCTGCCGCGGTCACTCGCGGTCGGCGCTGCCCGCGTCGCCGCCGACGTTGACGTTGAGGCGCGCCATGCGGTAGCGCATCTGCCGCAGCGACAAGCCGAGGCTGATGCCGGCTGCAGTGCGGTTGAAGCGGTGATGCTCGAGCGCGCGAACCAGAATGTCGCGCTCGACGTCGTCGAGGTAGGCAGCGAGGTCGTTCGGCAGCGGCTCTTCGACCGGCGCCATGCGCGTCGGTGAACGTGCCGCCTCGATGGCCGATTCGACGGCGGCGCTCGCGATCTGGTCGAGCTCCTGCGCGGCGCTGTCGGTGAACACCGACTCGGGCAGACCGAGGTCGTAGACATCGAGCTCTTCCGCGCCCGACAGCGCGACGGCGCGATGCAGCAGATTCTCGAGCTCGCGAACGTTGCCCGGGAACGGATAGCGGGCCAGATGCACCAGCGCATCCCGGGTCAGCCGCGGCGCCGGCCAGACGCCGGCATCGCGCGACAGCCGCTCGAGCACCAGGGTACTGATGCCCATCAGGTCTTCCAGGCGCTCGCGCAACGGCGGCACGCGGATCTGGATGACGTTGAGCCGGTAATAGAGATCCTGCCGGAACAGGCCGGCCTGGACTTCGGCACCGAGGTCCTTGTGCGTGGCGCTGAGCAGACGCACGTCGACAGGCAGTTCCGCGACGGCCCCGACCGGCCGCACCGAGCGCTCCTGGATGGCCCGGAGCAGCTTGCTCTGCATCGACAGCGGCAGGTCGCCGATCTCGTCGAGAAACAGCGTGCCGCCGTTGGCCGCCTGGAAGAAGCCTTCGCGGTCGTCGTTGGCGCCGGTGAACGCACCCTTGCGATAGCCGAAGAACTCGGCCTCGAGCAATTGCTCGGGAATGGCGCTGCAGTTGACCGGCACGAACGGCATCGCGCCGCGCACGCTGACCTCGTGGATGGCGCGTGCGACCAGTTCCTTGCCGGTGCCCGACTCGCCGGCCACCAGCACCGGTGCCATGCTGCGCGCGACCTTCTCGACCAGCGAGCGCACCTGCTGCATCGCCACCGACTGGCCGGCCATGCGGCCGAGCGCGGCGCTCGTAGGCGCCGGCGGCACCGGTGCGGCAGCGCGAGGCGCGCGCGGCGGCGGCGCGATGCGGTGCTCGGAGGGCAGGCTCGACGGGTCGACGGTCGGCCCGCCGCTGCCACCGCGGCCGAGGGCGGAGGCGACGACACCGCGAAACTGCTTCAGGTCGACCGGCTTGGTGAGGTAGTCGTAGGCGCCGGCCTTGAGCGCATCGACCGCGTTCTCCGACGAGCCGTAGGCGGTGATCACGATCGTCTTCTCGCGCCGGCCGCTTTCCTCCAGCCACTTGAGTACGTCGAGGCCGGTGCCGTCGGGCAGGCGCATGTCGGTGATCACGGCGCTGTAGGTTCGGTCCTTCAGATGCAGCAAGGCCTCCTCCACGGTGCCGGCGGTATCGAGGTCGTAGCCCTCGCGAAGCAGCGTCAGCTCGTAGAGCGTTCGCAGGTCGGGCTCGTCGTCGATGACGAGCAGGCTGAAGTGCGCGGCGGTGGTCATGGGGTCAGCTGCAATCGGGATTCGGCGGGCTGGAGGGCGCCGCGCCTCATCTCCACGAAGAAGTCGTTGCGGCGCGATTCAACGGGCGGCAAAAGCCGGTAGTCGATGCGTGCCCCGTATCGTTCGCAGAGTTCGCGGCAAATGTAAAGGCCGAGACCGGCGCCGCGGCTGCGGGTCGAGAAGAAGGGCTCGAATAAATACGGCTCGACGTCGGCGGCGATCGGCTTGCCGTCGCTCAACACACTGAAGACGGCGCGGCTTTCGCCTTCGGCGTCGGCCGCGAGACGAACCAGGATCGAGCCTGGCTTGTCGCTCGCGTGGCGGCGAGCGTTGTCGAGCAGGTTGACGAGCACGCGGCGCAGATGCTCGGCGTCGAACAACACACCGAGCGGCTCGACAGGCAGCTCGACGCGCAGGGCGCTTTGCTCGCCGAGCGCGACGCCGGCCGCGCGCGCCCACTCGCTGCAGATGGGACCCAGCTGCGCGGTGGCGTCGATGGCGCCGACATCCTGGGCCTGGCCCGGCGCCACCTCCATCACGTCGTCGACGATCCGCTTCAGCCGCTCGACGTTCTCGGTGACCATGCGCATCAGCTGCTTTTGCACCGGGTCGGTGGCGTCTTCGGCGAGCAGCGCGTTGGCCTGCGAGATGGCCGCGAGCGGATTGCGGATCTCGTGGGCGATGCCGGCCGAGACACGGCCCATCGCGGCCAGCTTTTCCTGGCGGCTGCGGGCCTGCACGTTGCGCACGTCTTCGAGGAACAGCACGCAGAACTCCTCGCTCGCCGGCGGCGCCCGCTTTCTCGTGAAACGCACGCGAACGCGCAGGGTGCGATGCGAATCGGGCGCGAACTGGATGGCGACGTCGCGACCGGCTTCCGGCCACGACGCCTCGGCGAAGGCGCGTTCGACGGCCTTGACCAGCGCGCCCCAGGCCGGCACGCCGCGCAACTGGAACGGCGCGGCGCGGCTGGTGCCCTGCGGCGCGAGCAGGCGACGTGCGGCCGGGTTGGCGGCGCGGACCTTGCCGGCACGGTCGACGACGAGAACGCCGTCGGCCATCTCCTCGATCACGAGGCGATTCAGCTGGGCCTGCTGACGCGCCAGCTCGAGACTGCCGCGGGCGCTCAGCTCCTCGCGCGCCAGCCGGCCGGCGAGCTCGCCAGCCAGGACCGTGATCACGAAGAAGCCGCTGCCGGCGAGGCCGGCCTGGGTCATCAGCAAGGTGGCGTCGCCGGCGCCGTCGAGTACGCCCAGCCAGGCCGTTGCGAGCAAGGCCAGCGTCACCACGGCGGCGGTCGCGAGGGCCTGAATGCGTGGCGTCAGCACGCCGGCCATCAGCACCGGCATCACGAGCAGCGCCACATAGTTGAAGCCCGAGCCGGGCGACGCCAGGTGCAGGCTGGTAAAGAGGACGAGGTCGGCGCCGATGGTCGCCAGCCACTGCGGGCTGCGCAGCTGCGCAAACGAATGCGGTGCGGTGGCGCGACGGAAGCGCGGCAGCAGCCACATGCTGATGGCCAGCGTCGCGTAGGCGAGGCTGAGCGCGATCACCTCGGCCGTCGGCCGCAGCCCGAAGGCACCGGCGAGCGCCAGCGTGGCGGCGAGCGCGAAGCCGAGCGCCGCACGTGCAGCGATGAAGGCGCCGTAGATGCGCTCGAAGGTCGTCGCCGCGACCGCGCCCGTCTTGCCGCGGCGCGGCGGCTCCTTGGTGTCGGACTGCCACGACGCGCTGAAGCGGGAGTCGTCGAACTGCGCCGACTGGGTGTCGGCCGTGGCACCAAAGGCGCCGAACCAGGACTCGTCAGCTACCGCCAGGCGGGGGCGCGACGGTCCGCTCATGGCCCGGCCGCGCCCGCTTTCTCGAAAGCGGTCCGATGGGCGTCGCCGCAGAACACGCCGCCCTTGCCGGGCAAGGCTTCGTCGCGCGGCAAATGCACTCCGCACTGTGCACAGGCGACGATGGTTTGCGGTGTGGCGGCTGCAGCCGGCGTGGTAGGCGGCGGCGCATCGCCCTTCGAGCGCCTGCCGATGGCGCCGCGCAGGAGCCAGAACAGTACGAACACGGCGAGCAGGAAGACGATGAATTTCATGGCTCAGGAAACTGGTGGACGGTGCAGCACGACCTCGAGCACGAAGCGCGAGCCCACGTAGGCAAGCAGCAGGAGGACGGCGCCGGCGTAGACACCGCGCGTGGCCTTCGGGCCGCGCCAGCCGAAGGCGCGTCGACCGGCGAGAAGACCGGCGAAGACGAGCCAGCCCAGGATCGAGAAGACCGCCTTGTGGTCCCAGCGCCAGGGGTCCGCGAACCAGGCGCCGAGCAGGATCGCGGCCGAAAGCAGCACGAAGCCGGCGGCGACAAAGCCGAAGGTCAGCCGCTCGAGACGAAGCAACGGTGGTCCCTTCGCGGGTGGCATTCGCGGCAGCGCCGTCGGCCGCATTTGCCGCTCGGCGCGATTGAGCAGCAGCGCATGCAGCACGGCGACGCCGAAGAGGCCATACGAGGCGATGCCGAGCAGCCAGTGCAAAGGCGCCCAGACCGAATCCGCCTGCGCGTGGACCTGTCCAGGAAAGAGCCACGCCAGCACGACGACGACCATGCCGCACGTCGCCAGGGCGCGGCGCACGCCCGGCAGAGGCACGAAGCGGTTCTCGACTTCGTAGACGCTGAGCACCAGCCAGAGCGTGATCGACAGCGCCGGCGCGAAGCCGAATCGGGCGCCCGGAATGCTCGAGCCGATGCCGGCGATGTCGATCACGATCGACAGCCCCTGAGCGATCCAGCCGACCAGCAACGCCTTGCGCAGGCTCGTCGAAAAACGCTCGCTCGGCAGGGCCGCGCCGACGAAGCAGACGAGCGCGACGACGCTCGGCAAGCTGAGCGCGACGGCCAGCGGAGAGAGCGCAGAAGAGTCGGGACCGAACGATAGAATCACCGGCCGAGTGTACTTTCGCACCGCCGCTCAGGCCGCGTGCGCACCCCATGGCCTCTGCCCTCACCGACCGCTTGACGCGGCTCGTCAAGACGATGCGCGGCCAGGCCCGCATCACCGAAGACAACGTGCAGGAGATGCTGCGCGAAG
>JAYTYH010000503.1:0-1948 GCA_043742485.1 Rhizobacter sp. | reverse complement strand
CACGCTCGCCGACGGGCACCGACCTCGCTGCCGTACCGTCCGATACAGTGGCTGTCCCCTGCCAGGAGAAGCCACCATGATTCACGTCCTCGCCATGATCACCGCCCTGCCGGGCCAGCGCGATCGCATCCTCGAAATCTTCCGCGGCAACACCGCCGCGGTGCGCGCCGAGACCGGTTGCATCGCCTACGAGGCGGTCGTCGACGTTCGTGAGGGCGTGGCCGGGTTCGCGCAGTTCGGCGCCGACACCTTCGTCGTCGTCGAGCGCTGGGAGTCGATGGCGGCGCTGCAGGCACACGCCGTCGCGCCGCACATGAAGGCCTACGCGAGCCAGGTCAAGGCGATGACGGCGAGCCGCGCCATCCACGTTCTCGAAGCGGCCTGATCGCACTCATGCCGGGCGCATGCCGAGACGGCCGCGAAGGCCGAAATCGACAGCGACGAGAACGCGGCCGGCAGCGCCGGAGATGCTGCGAATGCGGGGCGGCCGATCATCGCGGCGGCTCCTTCGCCGCGGCCGCTGCGTCGGCGTTGCGGCGCAGCGTCGGAATGCCGACGCCCGAGGCGTCGAAGCCGCCGTCGACCGCCAGCACCTGACCGTTGACGAAGGCCGCGTTCGGGCCGCACAGGAAGCCGACCGCTTCGGCGATCTCCTCGCAGGTGCCGTAGCGGTTGAGCGGGATCGTGTCGTAGTAGTCGGAGCGGATGGCGACGCTGTGCACGAGCTTGGACATCTCGGTGTCGACCGGTCCGGGCGCGATGCAGTTGGCACGGATGCCGACGGTGCCGAGCTCGACGGCCTGCTGCTTCGTGAGATGGATGATCGCCGCCTTGCTGGTGCCATAGGCGACGCGCAGGGTGCTCGCGCGCAGGCCCGAGATCGAGGCGATGTTGACGATGGCGCCGCCGCGGCCGCGGCCGCCGCGCCGCATCAGCGGCACGCAGGCCTGCGGGCAGAGAAAGGCGCCGTCGAGGTTGACCGAAAGCACGTGGCGCCACTCCGCGTACGAGGTCTCGCCGATCGGCTTGAAGACGGCGACGCCGGCGTTGTTGACGAGCGCGTCGATGCGGCCGAAGCGGGTCTCGACTGCGGCCACCGCGGCGGCGACGCTGGCCGGATCGGAGACATCGCAGTGCTGTGCCAGCACACGGCCGCGTTCCGCTTCGGCAAACGTGGCGGCAGCCGCCGCCAGCGTCTCGGCGTCGATGTCGAGCAGGGCGACGTGGTGGCCGCGGGCCAGGAACCAGCGGCCGATCGCCAGGCCGATGCCACGCGCACCGCCGGTGACGACGGCGACCGGAATAGATGAAACATCTGATGTCATTGCACGCCCTGGTGAAGGAAGATCGACCGAGGCCGCGACGATAAGGTCGGCCCGCAGGCAGCTCGGCAAGAACCACGAATCCACATCAGGAGACCGCACATGACGATCGATAGAAGAACGCTGCTCGCCGGCGCCGGCGCACTGGCGCTTCCCGTCGGCAGCGCCCGCGCGCAGACCGCCGAGTTCAACTACAAATACGCCAACAACCTGCCGCTCACGCACCCGATGAATGCGCGCGCGAAGGAGATGGTCGAGGCCATCAAGGCGGAGACCAAGGGCCGCGTCGTCATCGAGCTGTTTCCGAACAACCAGCTCGGCTCCGACACCGACATGCTGAGTCAGGTGCGCTCGGGTGGCATCGAGTTCTTCACGCTCTCGGGCCTGATTCTCTCCACGCTGGTACCGGCCTCGTCGATCACCGGCATCGGCTTCGCGTTCGCCGACTACGACACCGTCTGGAAGGCGCTCGACGGCGACCTCGGTGCCTATGTGCGAAAGGAGATCGGCAAGTCGGGCCTGGTCGTCATGGACCGCATCTGGGACAACGGCTTTCGCCAGGTCACATCGTCGACCAAGGCGATCCAGACCGCCGACGACCTGAAAGGCTTCAAGATCCGCGTCCC
>JAYTYH010000502.1:0-1769 GCA_043742485.1 Rhizobacter sp. | reverse complement strand
GGTGAGCCGTGCCGGCTGGAGCCCGGCGATGCAGGAGCGCGGCCTGGTCTATTGCGACAGCGGCCAATGCATCCTGGTGCCGACGATTTGCCGCAACGTGAGCCGCATCTCGCGCGCTGAAGTCGCCGATGAACGCGCCGTCGGCGACGTGCCGCCGGTCGCCGCCGTCGTGCCGGCAGTGCCTGCAGTAGCCGACTCCTTCGCGGCGCTCTCGAAAGACATTGCCGTCGCGCCGATGGCGAACGCGCCGGTCGGCGACGAGTCCGGCGTTCCGCCGGCGGGTGGCGGCGGCGGAAGCGGTGGAGACGCCGGATTCCCGGGCGGTGCTGGCGGCGGCGGTGGTGGTTTCCCTGGCGGTCCCGTGATCCCGATCGTTCTTGTATCGCCCGTTCCCGAGCCCGAGACCTGGGCGCTTCTGCTGGCCGGCCTGGCCACCTGCGCGGCCGTCAGCGCCAGAACGAAACGGGCCTCGCGCACGCGCTAGATCCGCCGGCGTGCAGCCGCTGGCGAAGGGTCAGCGCGGCTGCTTCGGCGGATGCGCCCCGACGGCCTCTTCGATGATGCCGGCGCCCCGGCCCGGCGTCATCGGAAAGACCAGGTCGCCGCCCTCGACGGCCGGCGCCGCGGTCGCGAAGTCGTCTTTCCAGAGCGCGCCATGCGCTGCGAGAGGGTCGTTCATGCGACAGGCCCGTCGCGTCAGAATGCCGCATGGACCGCCTCATCATCACCTGCGAACACGCCGGCAACGACGTGCCTGCCGCGTACCGGCCGCTCTTCGTCGGCCATGCGCACCTGCTGCCGACGCATCGTGGCTGGGACCCCGGCGCGTTGATCCTGGCGCGCGAGATGGTCGAGCAGCTTTCGACGCCGCGCGACCCGGTGCCGCTCTATTTCGAGACGACGACGCGGTTGCTCGTCGACCTCAACCGGTCGGTCGGCAACCCCGAGCTGCACTCTGAAGCGACGCGCCACCTGACTTTGACCGAGCGGCGCGAGATCCTGAAAATCCACTACCACCCGCATCGCCAGACCGTCGATGCCGCGGTCGCAGCCGCCATCGCCGCAGGCGACCGCGTCATCCACATCGCCTCGCACAGCTTTACGCCGGAGCTGTACGGCCACGTGCGCACGGCCGACGTCGGCATGCTCTATGACCCGGGCCGTTCGGGGGAGGTGGCGCTGGCGAGCGCCTGGTTGCTGGCGCTGAAAGCGGCCGACGCGTCGCTGCGGCTGCGCCGCAACTACCCGTATCTCGGTACCAGCGACGGCGTGACGATGTCGCTGCGAAAAAAGCACCCGCCCGAGCGCTACGTCGGCGTCGAGCTCGAGGTCAACCAGCGCTACGTGGAGGAGGGCGGATCGGCCTGGCCGGAGATCCGCCGAACGCTCGTCGACAGCCTCGCCGTCGCGCTTCAGCGCGGCGGCACCGGGCCCGACGAGGGATAGACCGGCTGCACCGGCGCCGACGGGTACGCGGCAGGAGCCGGATAGGTGGTCGGTGCGGGATAGGGCGCCGCCGAATAAGCGCCCGGGGCCCGTTGCACGCGAGTGCGACCGCCAGAGACGACTAGCACCACCGGTTCGCCGACGCCCCAGGTCTCGGCGCCGATGCCCTGAGTCACGGCGCGGCGTTCGCCGTTGCGCAGCTGGACGATGATTTCGACCGCGTTCTCGCGCGTGGCGCCACGCTCGACGGCGTTGCCGACGACGCCGCCGATCACGGCGCCGACCACGGCGCCGACGATCGAGTCGCGGTGGCCGCCGATGGT
>JAYTYH010000501.1:0-5145 GCA_043742485.1 Rhizobacter sp. | reverse complement strand
CCCTGCCGGTGCGAACACTCCGAACCAGGCCGAGACCTGGTAGTCGGGCACGCCGGCCTCGATCATGGTCGGCACGTTCGGCAGGAGGCTGCTGCGCTGCCGGCTCGTGACGGCCAGCGCCTTCAGCTTGCCAGCCTGCAGATGCGACATCGCCGTCGCCTGCAGGTCGAACATCAGCGGCACGTGGCCGGCGAGCACGTCGTTCAAGGCCGGGGCGCTGCCCTTGTAGGGGACGTGCAGCAGCTTGATGTGCTCGGCCGCGGCGAACACTTCGCCGGCGAGGTGGTTGGAGGTGCCGGGACCGGCCGACGCGTAGGCCAGCTCGCCCGGCTTCGACTTCGCCAGGGCGACCACATCCTTCACGTTGCTGAACGACAGCGACGGATGGGCGACGAGCACGAAGGGGATCGAGGCGAGTGGCGCGATGGCGGTGAAGTCGGCGACCGGGTCGTAGCCGACCTTGTTCATCGCCGGATTGATGGCCTGCGAGCTGACGGTGCCGAGCAGCAGGGTGTAGCCGTCGGCCGCGGCGCGAGCGACCGCCTTGGCGCCGATCGCCGTCGCAGCGCCGCCGCGGTTGTCGACGATCACCGTCTGGCCGAGCCGCTCGCCCAGCTTTTGCCCGATGGTGCGGGCGAGCACGTCGGCCGAGCCGCCGGCCGGGTACGGCACGACGAGCGTGACGGGGCGGTTGGGGTATGGCGCCTGGGCAGCCGCCTCTCCGGTGACGATGCCGGCGGCAGCGCCGACCAGCAGCACCGCCGCCAGCGAACGACGCACGAATTTCATTGACGGGCGCCTTGATTCGCGGGCGGTCGGCACGCCGCAGGCTTCAGTGCATGGCCGCGGCACGATCGACCTCGGGCACCTCGGGGATGACGACGCCGTAGGGCGCGATGTCGGACCGGATCTGCTCGAGCGCGCGCTTGATGATCGCGATCTCGTTGTCGGGATGGGTCGCGCCCAGGCCCCATTCGCAGGCCAGGGCACGGTTGCGGCCGGCACGCTCGCGCTCCTCGGCCGGCAGGTTCACCACCGCATAGACGCCGTTGAGCAGGCTGCCGCGGAGTTTCTTGGCGACCTTCTCGCCGAGCAGGCGGCGATCGTCGGCGGACAGCTCGGCGAAGAAGCGCCGCATGATGATCCTGCCGAACTGGATGTGGCGGGCTTCGTCGCGCAGGATCAGCTGGCACGCCTGCCGGATGGACTTGAAGCGCGCGTTCTCGTAGCGTGCCTGCAGCAGTTCGCCCGACAGCTGCTCGAACAGCGTGTTGACCGCCAGGCCGGCGAAAAAGCTCATCGCCTTCTCGTCGCGCTCGTCGTGAAAACGCGGGATCACGGCCTTGAAGTAGTCGGCGCGCGGCTCGTCCTGATAGGCATCCAGGTTCGCGGCGACGCGCACCGACACCTCGTGGTGACGCAGTTCCTCGGCCACGAAGTTGACGATGTGCTGCTTGATCTCGAACGGCTGGTGGCCGAACACCGCTTCACGAAGCCGCTCCGCGCCGTAGGGCACGGCACCGTGCTCCATCCATGCGCGCAAGCTCCACCACTCGGCTCCGGCGGCGCGGACCTCGGCCGGCAGGTCGGCTTCGCGCAGGTCCGAGAAGTCGATCGAAAGCGGATTCCAGGCCAGGTCGCGGGCCTGTTCGCAGAGGCGCCAGACCTCGGGATACTCGATCTCGGAACGGATCGGGTACGGATTGGGCACCGAGGCCACTTCTTCGAGCAGGGACGGCTGCATGGTCGTTTCCGGCGCGCGCGGCGCTGAGATAGCCGGCCATCTTGGAGGTCGGCGGCAACTTAGTCCAATACCGAATTCGGCGGCCGTGAGAGCGAATCGATATCACCGTCACCCGCCTGCCCGTGCGCCTTCCCATAATGGCGGCCGTGGATACGCGTCAGCTGCGACAGTTCATCGCCATCGCCGAAGCATCGAGCTTTCGCCGGGCCGCAGAGCGGCTGCACGTCTCGCAACCGCCGCTGAGCATGGCGGTCCGCCGTCTCGAGGCGGAAGTCGGCGCGACGCTGCTCGACCGCAGCCGCCATCACGTACGCCTGACCGCGGCCGGCGAGGCGTTCCTGAGCGAAGCCCGCGAGGTGCTGAAGCATGCCGAGCTCTCGATCGACCTGGCCCGTCGTGCGGCTGCCGGCAAGCTCGGAACACTGCGCGTGGCCTTCGTGCCCAGCGCCCTGTTCAGCGTCGTGCCGCGGCTGCTGCGGGCGTTTCGCACCGCCTGCCCCGACGTCAGGATGCTGCTCGACGGCGACACCACGTTGCAGCAGACGCAGGCCCTCGTCAGCGGTGCGGCCGACGTCGGCATCGTCGTCCCGCCGCTGCACGGCGAGCCGGCTTTCCGGGTCGAGCCCTTGTGCCGGCAGGAGCTTGCCCTCGCCGTTCCCGACGGCCATCGTCTCGCCGCTGCGAAGCGCGTGCAGCTCCGCGATATCGCCGACGAGACCTTCGTCGGTTTGGCGTCCCGCGAAGGGCCTGGCTTCGAGAGCGTCGTCATGTCGGCGTGCCGCGACGCCGGCTTCGTTCCGGCTTTCGCCGAGCAGGCACCGCAGATGCAGACCCTGCTGGCCCTGGTGGCCGCGGGGCTCGGCATCGCCCTGGTGCCGGCAGCAATGCGTCTGGCCAGCGTCGACGGCGTGGCGTACGTGCAGGTCAGGCAGGGTCGGGCCGCACTGAGCTATCCGCTGGCGCTCGCTTTCCGGCACGACAACGACAACCCGGCGTTGCTGGCTTTCGTGGCCACGGCGCGGCGGGTCGACTGGCGCTGAGCCGGCGCCGCCGCGTTACCGCGCGACGACCCGGGCCGATGCCCGAGACCTGAGTCGCTTTCCTACAACCCGCCCATCTTCGCGTTGGCAAAGAACGGCAGGCTGCGGACGCGGTTGCCGCTGAGCCGGAACCAGGCGTTGGCGAGTGCCGGCGCGAGCGTCGGCACGCCGAGCTCACTGACGCCGCCGATGGGCACGGCACGGTCGGCCGCCGAGGCCGATCAGGTCGCGCAGCACCCACAGCCACGGCATGTCGCCGCTGCTGACGTTGAGGTTCAGGGTCTGCATGGCGGTGTCCTTTTGCGCGGGCGGTGCGGCTGGAGGAAACGAGCCGCCGTGCCACTCAGCGATCAAACTGGATGCGGCTGGCCTGCAGCCGGGTGCCGTCGGCCGACAAGGTGCCCTTGGCTTCCAGGCGCTGGCCGACGACGATGTTGGCGACCGTGCCGTTGCGGAAATCGACGCTGCCCGAGTAGCTGACGACGACGTTGCGCAGCGTGAACGTCTGCGCCAGTGCGTCGACCGAGGCGATGGCGCCACTGACCTCGAACTCCTCGCCGCCGCCCGATCCTTCGGCGATCAGGGTGACGCGGGTGGCGACGAGCACGCCGGTCACCGCGCGCCCCTCGACCTCGACACGGCGGCCGAGGGCGATGCCGGCGCTGCCGTTCGGAAAGCTCGCCGAGCTGGCATCGACGACGGTGCCGTCGACGCTGAAGCGGGTGGTCGAGACGAAGGCGCTGACGAGCCCGTCGACCTTGGCTTCGTCGCCATCGTCGATGCGGCTGGTGGCGTCGGCGATGGTGATGGCGTTCCAGACGCCGCCGGCGCCGGGGCTGGCGTTCAGCATCACGCGCACGAAGCGGCCGGTGGCGAGCGTGGCCGGGACGCCGGACGCCGGCACGCCGGCATACGAGATGCGCGTGCTGCCCAGCGAGAACTGGCGCGCCACGGTGTCCAGGCCGGCGACGACGCCGCGCAATTCGAACGTCGCCGCGGCCGCCTTGCGCTCGACACGCGTCGCCGCGTAATGGCCGCTCGCCGTGTCGATCCGGGCGTAGACCTCGACGATGTCGCCGAGCGCGAGCGCCGCCTGGCCGCCGACCAGGCTGCTCTCGAACACCGTCGTCGCGGCGACGTCGACGGTGTGGCCGAGGACGACGAACGTGCGCGCGACCAGGTCGTTGGCGACGACGGGACCGACGATCTCGCTGCCGAAGACGATGCTGCGTGCAGTGGCGACGCTGTTGCCGGCGGCGTCGACGGTGATCGCCGAGCCGCGCACCTCGGCCGTCATGCCGAGCCGAAGGTCGTTGCGGTTGCGGGCGTTGCCGGCGGCGTCGCTGACGACGGCGGTGGTGTCGTCGAAGCGCACGCCGTTGACGATGACCGAGCCGAAGCCGGTGATGGGCCCGCTCGCGAACGACGAGGCCATCGGCGCGCCGGTGCCGCCGCTGTCGACGCCGCCGCCGCAGCTGATCAGGAACGCCGCAGCGAGCAGCCACAGGACGCGCCGACGTGGCCACGGCAGGCGCGCGCCGGCGCCTTCGTCAACGGGTAGGTACATGGTCATCCCTTTCGTGGCTAGCGCTTGCGCGTGGTGGCCTTTGCCGGCGTCTTTGCCGGCGTCTTTGCCGGCTTTTCAGCGATGCTGGCCGCGCCGGGCATGGCGTCGTGGTAACTGAAGAGCCCCATTCGGACGCGCCGGTCGGCGCGGCGGCCGGCGGCGGCGTCGGCCTGGATCAGGCTCTGCAACGCGGGCGCGACGGCGACCAGCAGAGCCTGCCATTGCGCGCGCGCCAGGGCATGGAAGGCGGCCATCGACTCGGCCGAGAGCTCGTCGGCGAAAACCGCCTGCTCGAGGTGCGGCGGCGCATCGGCCAACAGGTTGGCGACGCCGGCGCGCAGATGGTCACCGACGTTGCTGCCGAGGAAACGGTAGGCGCGCTGGCTGTCGCCGCCGGCGACGACCCGCTCGCCGAGCAGCCGGACCTCGTCGCCCTTGACGGCGACGAGGCCGAGCCGGCACAGCTCGTCGAGCAGGCTGCGCGGGTGGACGTCCTGCGTCACCGAGCGCGCCAGCGCCTCGAAGCTCGGCGCCGGGCCGGTGCGCGGCAGCGTCTGCCTGCGATGGCGCCCCTTCTTCAGCGCCGGGTCGGTCTGCCAGCGCGTGAAGACCTGGGTCGCGGGCGATGGCCGCGTTACCGAGGGCGTGCCGACGGTGCCGGCCTCGAGCAGGCGCGTCACCTCGCGCCGCGACAGCCCGGTGGCCGCGCTGACGCGGCTGACGATGCGCGGCCCGGCCGACTCCGGCTGGGCCTGCTGCGCGGCGGCGACGAAGGCCGCGCGCAGCAGCTCCTC
>JAYTYH010000500.1:0-2687 GCA_043742485.1 Rhizobacter sp. | reverse complement strand
CGCGCGCTGGAGGGCCGGCGTGCGCAGCGCGATCTGGCCCGGGTTTCCGCGTTGAACGAGGACCGCTTGCGCCGCATGTACGAGTCGACGCCGGCGATGATGCATTCGGTCGACCGACAGGGTCGCTTGCTGGCCGTCAGCGAGCTCTGGTTGAGCAAACTCGGCTACACGCGAGACGAAGTCATCGGTCGTTCTGCCCCTGACTTCCTGTCACCGGCCTCGCGCGAACGCGCGTTCGCAACGGTGCTGCCGACGCTCTTCGACGTGGGGCGCGTCGACGCAGTCGAATACCAGGTCATCACACGCGATGGACGCATGCTCGACGTGCTGCTGTCGGCTGTCGTCCAACACGACGGCGACGGCGCGGCCGCGAGCAGCCTGTCGGTGATGGAAGACATCACGGAGCGCAAGCACGCCGAGGCGGAACTGCTGCGCATCAACCAGCGCTTCTTGCTCGCCGCCGGGAGTGTGGGCCTGGGCGTCTGGGAGTACGACGTCGTGGCCGGCACACTGGCCTGGGACGACCGCATGTACGAGCTCTACGGCTCGATCCGTTCCGACAGCCCGGAAACCTACGAGTTGTGGAGCTCTCGCCTGCACCCTGGCGACCGCGATCGCGCTGAGCGCGAACTGAACCTTGCGCTGGCGGGCAAGGGCAGATTCGACAGCGAGTTCCGAATAGTCCATGCCGATGGCAACGTACGCCACATCAAGGCCGCCGCGAACATCGTGCGCGACGCCGCCGGTGCCGCGCTGCGCATGACCGGTGTCAACTTCGACGTGACGGAGCGCGTGCACGCAGACGTTGCGTTGCGCGAGACGATGACGCTGCTCAACGCGGTGCTCGATTCGGCGACACAGTCGTCGATCATCGCCGTCAAGCCCGATGGGCTCGTCAACATCTTCAACACCGGCGCGCAAGCCCTCCTGGGCTACAGCAGCGCAGAGGTCACGCACCGCGTGTCATCACTTCTGTTCCACGACCGAGACGAGCTGCACGAGCGGGCTCAGGCGTTGAGTGAGCGGCTTGGCCGCCGGGTGTCGCCCGGCGCGATGCTGATCGATCCGGCCACGAGAGGCAAGCCCCACGAATGGACGTACCGGCGCAAGGACGGCAGCGGCGTGCCCGTGGCGCTGAGCGTCACCGCGATGCACGACGATCAGGGAGAGCTGTTCGGCTATCTCGGCATCGCCCACGACATCACCCTGCAAAAACAGCAAGAGCAGACGCTTCGCGAAGCCGTGCGAAAGGCCAACCAGGCCAGTCTGGCGAAGAGTCAGTTTCTGGCCAACATGAGCCACGAGATCCGAACGCCGATGAATGCCGTGATCGGGCTGTCGTATCTGCTCGAACGCACGCCGCTGGATGCCGAGCAGGCGGCCTTCCTAGCCAAGATCAAGCTGGCGAGCAAATCGCTGCTGGCGATCATCAACGACGTGCTCGACCTGTCGAAGATCGAAGCGTCGGAGATGAAGATGGAGCGAGCGCCGTTTTCGGTCACGAACCTTCTGTCGGAGCTGGCCACGCTGATGGCGATCCACGCCGAATCCAAGGGCATCACGTTCGCCATCGACGCTCCAGCCGATTTGCCGGTGGCCGTGCAAGGCGATGCCACACGTGTGCAGCAGGTGCTGACCAATCTGCTGAGCAATGCAATCAAGTTCACCCAGCGCGGCGGCGTGCGCATGACTGTGCGCCGGGTCAGCGAATCGGCCACGGCAACCCGGCTGCGATTCGTCACCCGTGACAGCGGCATCGGCATCGCACCCGATGCCCTCGGGCAACTGTTCACGCCATTCGTTCAGGCCGACACCTCGACCACTCGGCGCTTCGGCGGCACCGGCCTGGGCCTGTCGATCGTCAAGCAGATGGTGAACCTGATGGGCGGCGAGGTGGGCGTCGCCAGCACGCCGGGGGTAGGCAGCGAGTTCTGGGCCGAATTGGAGTTTCCGATCTGCGACGCCGCGACCGTGTTGGAAGACGTGGCCCCCGCAGCGGCTGGGCAGGGCCTGCGCGGAGTTCGGATCCTCGTCGCCGACGACAGCGCCATCAACCTCGAGGTCGCCCGGCGGATCCTTGAGCTCGAAGGGGCCACGGTCTGGCTGGCCTGTGACGGCCAGGAGGCGGTCGATCGGCTGCTCGCCATGCCGCAGGGGATCGACGTCGTGTTGATGGATGTGCAGATGCCCGTGCTCGATGGCCACGACGCCACTCGGCGGATTCGCGCCGACCTGGGCCTGACCGACCTGCCGATCATTGCGTTGACGGCGGGGATTTCTACCGACGAGCGTGAGGGGGCCCAAGCCGCAGGCATGAACGACGTTGTCGGCAAGCCGTTCGATCCGCAGAAGCTGGTGCGCTGCATCCGACGCCATGTGCGTGTGGTCGACGCGGGGACTGCTGAGCCCGCTGCGCTTGGGGCTCCCGCAGTCCGGGGCGATTGGCCGGACATCGAGGGGATCGACGCACGCGATGTGTCGGTGCGGCTCGGTGGTGACGTCAAGCTGTTCCGCTCGATGCTCAAGCGCTTGTTGTCAGAGTTTTCGGGCATCGAGTGCGGGCCGGCTCCCGATGCCGCAGAGTTGGGCCGGCTCGCCGCGCGCATGCACAACCTGAAAGGCGGCGCGGGCACACTCGGGGCCACGGCCATCGCGGGCCTCGCGGCGCGCGCCGAGCAGGCTTGCCG
>JAYTYH010000499.1:0-2781 GCA_043742485.1 Rhizobacter sp. | reverse complement strand
GATGCCGAGCGCGCGGATCGGCTCAAGCCACTGAACGTCGAGGCCGACCAGAGCGGCCGGGTCGACCTTCAGAACCAGGTGGTCACATTCACCGGCAACGTGGTTGTGAGCAAGGGAACGATGGTGATTCGCGCCTCGCGCATCGAGGTGCGCCAGACGCCCGCAGGCTATGACATGGCGGTCGCCTTCGGTGCGCCGGGCAAGCCGGCCACTTTCCGCCAGAAGCGCGACGGCGTCGACGAGTTCATCGCCGGCGAGGCCGACCGGCTCGAGTACGACGGTCGCATCGACCAGATCAAATTCGTCAACAACGCCGCCGTACGCCGCCTGCGCGGGGCCACGGTTGCCGACGAAATCAACGGCAATCTCGTCACCTATGACGGCACGACCGAGGTCTTCAGCGTGTCCGGTGGCGGCGCCCCCACCGCCGCCAACCCGGGCGGGCGGGTTCGGGCGGTGCTGGCGCCGCGCGAAAGCTCGGAAGCGGCCACGGAAGCGGCCCAGCAACAGGCCTCGGCGCCTGGTACAGGGCTCAAGCCCAGCCCGGCGCTCGGCTCTGCATCTGCCCCGCTGGAGAAGAAGCGGTGAGCCTGTGGGGCGGTTCAGGCGGCGCACCGTCGACCGCGTCGATGCACTCGCTCGAAGCCAGCGGACTGCGCAAGTCGTTCGGGGCCCGCACGGTGGTGAAAGACGTGCATCTGGCCGTGCATGGCGGCGAGGTGGTGGGCCTGCTCGGCCCCAACGGCGCCGGCAAGACGACCAGCTTCTACATGATCGTCGGCCTGGTTCGTGCCGATGCCGGGCAGATCACGATCGAGGGCCAGCGCGCCGAGCGGCTGCCCATTCACCGGCGTTCGCGGCTGGGCCTGTCGTACCTGCCGCAGGAAGCGTCGATCTTCCGAAAGCTGACTGTCGAGGAGAACATCCGCGCGGTGCTGGAGTTGCAGATCGGCCCCGACGGTCGCGCGCTACCCACCGTGCAGATCGAGAAGTTGCTGGACGGGTTGCTGCACGACCTGTCGATTGACAAGCTGCGCGCCTCGCCGGCACCGGCACTGTCGGGCGGCGAACGCCGGCGCGTCGAGATCGCGCGTGCGCTGGCGACGCAACCGCGCTTCATCTTGCTCGACGAGCCGTTCGCGGGCGTCGACCCGATCGCAGTGATCGAGATCCAGCGCATCATCGGCTTCCTGAAGAGCCGTGGCATCGGGGTGCTGATCACCGACCACAACGTGCGCGAAACGCTGGGCATCTGCGACCGCGCCTACATCATCAGCGAAGGCAGCGTGCTGGCCGAAGGCACGCCCACCGAGATCGTCGACAACGCCGACGTGCGCAAGGTCTACCTCGGCGAACACTTCCGGATGTGATGGAACCGCTCGTCTGTCGAGTACGCCAGCCGATCCCCAAGGGCCACGAAGTGGCCCCTGCGGGGCCCTTGGGTGGGTGCCCGTTTGGCTGGGCCACAAAGGGGCTGGCGCGTGGCCCGTGCCCGGCGCTGGGCCCGCTTGCGTTCAAGCGAAGTCAACCATGAAGCCGACGCTTCAATTCCGGCTGTCGCAGCATCTGGCGCTGACGCCGCAGCTGCAGCAGTCGATCCGGCTGCTGCAGCTCTCCACGCTCGAGCTTCACGAGGAAGTGGAGCAGATGCTCGAACAGAACCCGTTCCTCGATGTCGCGGAGGATGTGAGCTCGGCGTTCGAGCCGCTCGCGGAGCGCTTGTCCGGCGCCGAGCGCGCCGGCGAGCGTGAGACCGAGCGCGCCGCCGACAACAGCCGCAGCGGTGGCGACGAAGGCGAAGCCGCGGCGCCGCTGGACAGCGCCGAGTTCGGTACCACCGAGCGCGACGACTGGGAGAACGGCACCGAGCGCGAGGACTTCGACGGCATCCGGGAGTCGCCCGGCAAGAGCAGCGCCAGCAGTGACGGCGACGACTTCGACGGCGGCGAGCGCGACACGGCCATGCCGTCCCTGCAAGACCACCTGCGCGAACAGCTGTCGGGCATGCGGCTGCTTGCCGCCGACGCCGACGCGGTGATGGTGCTGATCGAATCGCTCAACGACGACGGCTACCTCGACGACTCGATCGAGGACATCATCGGCCAGCTCGGCGCCGGCGCGAGCGTCGAACAGCGCGAAGAGATGCACGACCGCCTGCGGTGCGCGCTGCGCTGGCTACAAAGCATGGAGCCCACCGGCGTGGGCGCAGCCGACCTCGCGGAGTGCCTGACCTTGCAGTTGCGTATCCAGCCGCGCAGCGAGGCGCAGGCCGTCGCCATCATCGTCTGCAAGCAGCACCTCGAACTGCTCGCGCGGCGCGACCTGAAGAAGCTGATGGCAGCCACCGGCGCCGACGAAGACATGCTGCGCGAGGCGCAGGCCCTGATCAAGGCGCTCGAGCCGAAGCCGATGGTTGGTCATTATCAGGATTCACAATTACATTTAATGTATTTAAACCTGGATAATTACGGGTATCAATACTATAGCGTACCAAAAGCGTATCACCGGCTACAAGGGCTTTTCCTTTGGGCAGTGCAATAGTATGTGGCACGTTATTGCGGTCGGTTATAATAAATTTTATCCGTAAACTATCAAATGCCACAGCACTTATATTTTTAAATGCCAGCACAAAATCAATTTTATCTCCCTGCTCAACTGAATCCCTAAAACGGAATTCAATGTTGGGTGCTACTGCACCTTCCGGTACATAAGTAGCATTAATTCTCCAGTAATTTAATTGATTGGGGGTAGCATAAACATTGTCCGTATTCTGCATTTTTA
>JAYTYH010000498.1:0-2852 GCA_043742485.1 Rhizobacter sp. | reverse complement strand
GTTCCACTTGGCCATGAAGCTCGGCATGATCCCGAAGCGGGCGCCGATCTCCTTGGCGCCGGTCTTGAACAGGATGGCGCGGTCGGCCTGCTCGAGCGCCTCGCCGAAGGCGATCGCGACCTCGTAAGTGCCCGGTCCGGTCTCGGTGTGCAGGCCTTCGATGGGCACGCCGAAGGCGAGCATCTCGTCCATCAGCGCGTTCATGAAGTCGCGGCCGCGGTTCATGCGCAGGAGCGAGTAGCCGAACATGCCGGGCGTGATCGGCTCGGGATTGACGCCGCACTTGGCGGCCCAGGTCTGCGGCGTCTCGAAGAAGTTGAACCACTCGAACTCCATGCCGGCCATCACCGAGAAGCCCATCTTCTCGGCCCGTGCCAGCACGCGCTTCAGCGTCTGCCGCGGGCAGATCGGCGACGGCGTGTGGTCGGCGTTGACGAACTCGCCGAGGAAGAACGGCACGTTGCCGTCCCACGGCACGCGCCGCTGGGTGCCGAGGTCGAGCCGGGCCAGGGCGTCGGGAAAGCCGTGCTGCCAGCCGGTGTGCGAGGTGTTGTCGTAGGTCTGGTCGGCCATGTCCCAGCCGAACACGACGTCGCAGAAACCGAAGCCGCCGCCGGGCGAAGGCTCGGCGGCGCCGAGGAACTTGTCGATGTGCAGGTACTTGCCGCGCAGCACGCCGTCGATGTCGCTGACCGCGACCTTGACCTTCTGGCTGCCGCTCTTCCTGACCGCCGTGAGGGCGGGATGCTCGGGCGTGGGTGTCGTCATGGCGTGATTGTCTTCGCGACGCGGAGTCGGCGCCGCGCGTCAGCTCTGGTTTGGTGCGCCGCTGGCGATGCACAACTCGCGCATCGCGTCGGCCACCGCCGCCACGGCCTGGCGCATCTCGTTCGGACCGATGGCACCGATGCAGCCGACGCGGAAGGTCTCCACCTGGGTGAGCTTGCCGGGGTAGAGGATGAAGCCGCGCGCCTTCACCGCTTCGTAGAAAGCGCGGAACTCGTAGGCGGAATGGGCAGGCGCGTGGAAGGTGACGATCACCGGCGCCTGGATCGCGGGGGCCAGGAAAGGCTCGAAGCCGAGCGCGGCCATGCCTTCGAGGAGCGCATCGCAGTTGGCCTGGTAGCGCCCCAGCCGCGCCGGCTGGCCGCCCTCTTCGCGGTACTGGCGCAGCGCCTCGACGAGCGCCGCCATCACATGGGTCGGCGGCGTGAAGCGCCACTGGCCGGTCTTTTCCATGTAGACGTGCTGGTCGTGCAGGTCCATCGCCAACGAGTGCGAGTTGCCGGCGCAGCCGTCGAGCAAGGCCTGACGAATGAAGACGAAGCCCATGCCGGGCACGCCTTCCAGGCACTTGCCGCTGGCCGCGACCAGGGCGTCGAAGCGGATCTCCCGGGCGTCGATCGGCAGCGCCGCGAACGAGCTCATGGCGTCGACGATCAGGCCCTTGCCGTGGCGGGCACAGACCTCGGCGACCTCGCGGAGCGGGTTGCGCACACCGGTGCCGGTCTCGCAGTGGATGAAGCCGACGTGGCTGATGCTGGCGTCGGCGCCGAGCGCCGCGTCGAGCTCGGTGGCCGAGACCGGCGCGTTTTCGGCGTGGGGCAGGATCGTGGTCTTGCGGCCCATCAGCGTCGCCAGCTTGCCGAGCCGTTTGCAGTAGGCGCCGTTGTCGAGCACCAGGACATGGCCGCCCTTGGGCACCAACGTCGCCACCGCGGCCTCGACGGAAAAGGTACCGCTGCCCTGCAAAGGCACGACGACGTGCGTGCCCTCGCCGTCGACGATGGCGAGCAGGTTCTTGCGCAACTCGGCGGTCAGCGCGATGAAGCCAGAATCCCACGAGCCCCAGTCGCGCAGCATCGCGACCTTGGTGCGCTGGGTCGTGGTCAGCGGGCCGGGGGTGAGAAGAATCGCGTCGCGGTCCATGTGTCGTCTCCTTCTTTTCTTATCGCTCGGCGACTCGCCAAGCCTGGGTACGCCTCTCGACCCAGGCGCCGACGGCGATGAAGAGCAGCGTCACCACTGTCGAGGCAGCCGTGATGAGCACCGCGCACGCGGCCGCGGCGCCGTTCTCGCCGGCCTCGTCGAGGTTGAGGATCGCGATCGCAGCGACCTTGGTCTCGGGCGAGTAGAGGAAAACCACGGCCGAGATCGTCGTCATGGCGTTGATGAAGAAGTAGCGCGCGATATCGATCAGCGTCGGCGTGCAGATGGGCAGGGTGACGCGCCAGAAGGTGGTGAAGAACGGCACCTTGAGCGACGCGCTCACGGCCTCGAACTCGGCGTCGAGCTGCTTGAGCGCCGTCACCGCCGTCAGGTGGCCGGTCGTGTAGAAGTGGACGATGGTGCAGACGATCAGCAGCGCCAGCGTCGAGTACAGGCCGTGCAGCGGATTGCCGGGTTCGTTGAAGAAGAAGATGTAGCCGAGGCCGAGCACGAGGCCGGGCACCGCCATCGGCAGCATCGCCAGCAGCCGCACGACCGGGCGCAGTGCCGCCGCGCCGCGCGTCTTCTCGAGCAGGTAGGCGCCGCTGAAGACCACGATCGTGCCGAAGAACGCGGTGCCGGCGGCCAGCTTCAAGCTGTTGAGGAAGGCATCGCCGACCTCGGCGTCGACGAAGCCCATCGTGTAGTGCTTCCAGCTCGGCGCCAGGTTGTACGGCCAGTAGGTCGCGAACGACGCGAAGATCGCCATGCCGAGCATCGCCAGCATCAGCGCGCTGATGCACAGCACGTAGCCGAGCATGGCCGCGTCGAAGCCGCGCGAAGGCCGTGCCCGCAGCGGCACCGCGCGCGCCGTCAGCATCGCGGTTTGCTTCCTTTGCACCAGCCAGTCGATGCCGAAGGTG
>JAYTYH010000497.1:0-1623 GCA_043742485.1 Rhizobacter sp. | reverse complement strand
CGAACCAACCGCGGCCCGCTCGACCCCGCGCTGGACCAGATGATGGTCAAGCACGGCATCCAGTTCAGCAGCGCCTTCGCGTTGGACTCGGCGGCCTTGAATCGGTTGCCAGCAACCACGATCCGGCCGACGCTCGAATACGACGGCAAGGTGCACAGCCTGTCCGGCCCGTTGGTCGCCGTCGTCCTCGAAGCAGCTGGCGTGGCTGCGACAAACCCGTCGATCCAACTGGGCCTGCGCGCCGTCGACGGCTACAACGTCGGGATCAGCCTGACCGATGCCCGCAGCTACCGCATGATCGTGGCCACGCACATCGACGGCACGCCGCTGGCGCTCGGCGGGCTGGGGCCGCAGTGGGCGGTCTACGAAGCCGACACGATCGCCGCGTTCAAGGACAAGCCACTGGCCCGGCGATTCGGGTTGTGCCCGTGGGGCCTGTATCACATCGATGTGAAATCGGCCTGAGTTCTGCGGGGCCGGCGGCGTCTTCGCGCGGATGCACCGAACGTTCGCATGAGCCGGTGCGCCGGGCACCGGGCCCGCATAGTCGCCAGGTTCGAGAAGTATGTCCTGACAAGGCCGGCATTTGCATCAATCGTTGACCTCCGTTCAACTTTATGCTGGCGCCATCTCTGCAGATCGGTGACTTGCTCATGGACGAGGTTTCCCTGTTTCTCGTGGTCGTCCTGGCGGTACTGGTCGTCGGCTGGTTCGGCTACGGCGCCTCCAGGCGCGCTGCCGCGAGCCAAACGCGCGAGCAGGCGGCCGCCGAGGCACAACGTGTGGCGGCCGAGGAGTCGGCGCGTCGGCGGGCCAGAAAGGCTGCCGCGGCCGAGCAAGCGGCCCTTGAGGCGGCAGCGCAGGCCGCGCGAGCCGACGCGACCCGTGTCGCCGCAGCGCAGGCCGCACGAGCCGAGGCGGCGCGCACGGCGGCCGCGGAGGCGGCGCACTTGCACGCCGCGCAACAGGCCGAGAGCGCTGCGGCCGACGCAAGACTGGCCCGCGCAGAAGCCGTGCGCCTGGCCGCCGAAAACCTCGCACGTGCGCAGGCGGTCCAGCGGGCCGCTGCCGAGGATGCCCGTGCTCGGGTTGCCGAGGAGGTGCGCACTCGCGCCGCCGAGGATGCCCGCGCCAACGCGGACGCAGAAGCCGCGCTGCGTGCCGCAGCGCACAGGCGTGCCGCCGCGCCGACTGCCGTGCCGCCCCGTTCACCGACGGCTGCGCCCAAGTCGCCCGAGCAGACTCTGGTCTTGGTCGCCGACGATTCGAAGGTCGTTCGCGTCAAGACCGGTCGTCTGCTCGCCCTGCATCACTACCGCGTCGCCTACGCGACCGACGGGATGGACGCCGCGCAACAGATGCAGACCGACACGCCGGACATCGTCATCACCGACGTCGAGATGCCCGGCATGGACGGCTTTGAACTGACGCGCCATGTGCGGCAGAACCCGCTCACCGCGCACATCCCCGTCATCATGATCACGTCTGCCGACGACCGGCACCGCGGCGACGCCGACCGCGCCGGCGTGAGCGTGCTGCTGGGCAAGCCCTACCCCGAAGACGAACTCATCGACCACATCCGGTTGGCGATGCGCCGCCGCGAAACGCCCGCCAGCGCAGCGG
>JAYTYH010000496.1:0-3874 GCA_043742485.1 Rhizobacter sp. | reverse complement strand
GAAGTCGGCGCCGACGAGCCGGCCACCGCCCTTCCAGGTCGCGAAACCGAGCACCAGGCCGGCGCCGAGCGCGGCGCAGAGCCAGAAGCCGGCCGAGGGCCGCTGCCGGAACGAGATCGCCGCCGCGATCGCCGTCGCCAGCGGCAGCACGCCGGTGACGACGGCCGCATGCGTCGCGTCGACATGGCGCAGGGCCAGGCTCAAGAACAGGGGGAAGCCGACGACGGTGCCGAGGGCGCTGACGAAGAGCGCTCCGAGCTGGTCGCGGCGCGGCGCCGGCCCGCGCAAGAAGGCGAGATAGAGGCAGCTCAGCACGCCAGCGAAGCCGGCCCGGCCCGCGGTGACGAAGAGCGGCGGCAGCTGCGGGTCGACCGCGGAGCCGACGGCCAGCCGGGTCATCGGCAGCGTCATCGCGAACAGGACGACGCCGACGAAGCCGAGCGCGAGGCCGCGGTTCTGGCGGCGCGCGAGCTCGGCCGACTCCATCGTGCGGCGCTGTGGCTAGCGCGTGCCGAGCGCTTCCCAGCGCTCGAGGGCAGCGAGCAGCTCCTCGTCGATCTGGGCGTGCCGCATCTGCGCCGATTCGGCCCGGACCGGGTCACCGGCGTAGAGGTCGGCGCTGGCGAGCAAGGCGCCGAGGTCCTTCTGCTCGGCTTCGAGCGCCTCGATGCGGGCCGGCAGCGCGTCGAGCTCGCGCTGCTCCTTGTAGCCGAGCTTGCGCGGCTTGACGGCAGCCACGGCGGCAGCCTTGGCCACCGGCGGCGACGCGGGCGCAGGCGCGGCGCGGGTCGACGCCGCGCTCTTGCGGTCAGCCTCCTGGCGCATCGCCCGGGCGCGGTCGCGCTGCGTCTTCCAGTCTTCGTAGCCGCCTTCGTACTCGCGCCAGAGACCTTCGGACTCGTCGCCCTCCCAGGCAATCGTGCTGGTGACGACGTTGTCGAGAAAGCGGCGGTCGTGGCTGACCAGAAAGACCGTGCCGGCGTAGTTCTGCAACAGCTCCTCGAGCAGCTCGAGCGTGTCGATGTCGAGGTCGTTGGTGGGTTCGTCGAGCACCAGCACATTGGCCGGCAGCGCCAGCAGGCGAGCGAGCAACACGCGGTTGCGCTCACCGCCCGAGAGCGTGCGCACCGGCGAGTTGGCGCGTGCCGGCGAGAACAGGAAGTCGTTGAGGTAGCTCATCACGTGCTTCTTGCCGCTCGCGGTCTCGATCCACTCGCTGCCGGGGCTGACAGCGTCGGCGAGGGTGGCGTCGAGGTCGAGGGCGCTGCGCATCTGGTCGAAGTACGCGACCTCGATGCGCGTGCCCTGGCGCACGCTGCCCGAGGTCGGCTTCAGCTGGCCGAGGATGAGCTTGAGCAGCGTCGTCTTGCCGGCGCCGTTGGGCCCGATCAGGCCGACCTTGTCGCCGCGCAGGATCGTCGCCGAGAAGTCCTTGACGATCGTGCGCTGGCCGCCACTCGGCGTCGGGAACAGCATCGACACGCGTTTCAACTCGGCGACGATCTTGCCGCTGGGCATGCCCGAGTCGGCGTCGAGGCGGACGCGGCCGAGCGACTCGCGCCGCGCCACCCGCTGCGAGCGCAGCACCTGCAAGCGCTGCACACGACCGACGCTGCGCGTGCGCCGCGCCTCCACGCCCTTCCTGACCCAGACCTCTTCCTGCGCCAGCAGCTTGTCGGCGCGCGCGCTCGCCAGCGCCTCCGAGGCAAGCTCTTCTTCCTTGCGGAACTCGTAGGCGGAAAAGCTGCCCGGGTAGCTGCGCAGGATGCCGCGATCGAGCTCGACGATGCGGGTGGAGACAGCGTCGAGGAAGGCGCGGTCGTGGGTGACGACGACGACGCTGCCGGCGAAGCCCTTCAGCAGCTCCTCGAGCCAGGCGATCGAGTCGAGGTCGAGGTGGTTGGTGGGCTCGTCGAGCAGCAGCACGTCGGGCACGGCGACGAGCGCGCGGGCCAGGGCGACGCGCTTGCGGTTGCCGCCCGACAGCTCGGCGATCGTCCGTGCGCCGTCGAGATGGAGCTGATGCAACGTGGTCTCGACACGCTGCTCCCAGTTCCAGGCGTCGAGTTGTTCGATCCGGCTCTGCAATGCGTCGAGGTCAACGCCCTCGGCGTGGGCCTCGTAGGCGTCGCGAACGGCGCGGGCTTCGGCGATGCCTTCGCTCACCGCGTCGAAGACCGTGCCGCCGTCGCTGAAGACCGGCTCCTGTGGCACGTAGCGGATGCGCAGGCCCTGAGTGAGCTGCAGCAGGCCGTCATCGAGCTTCTCCAGCCCGGCGACGACCTTCAGCAACGACGATTTGCCGGTGCCGTTGCGGCCGATCAGGCCGATGCGCTCGCCCGATTCGAGCGACAGCGCGGCGCCGTCGAGCAAGGCGACGTGCCCAAAGGCGAGATGCGCGTCGGAGAGGGAAAGAACGGCCACGGTCAGCGACCCATCGCGCGCTCGAGCGCGTCGACAAAGGTCTTCGCGACGTCGAAGCCCGTCTGCGTCATGATTTCCTGGAAGCCCGTAGGGCTGGTGACGTTGATCTCGGTGAGGCTGTCACCGATGACGTCGAGGCCGATCAGCATGAGGCCGCGGGCGGCCAGCACCGGGCCGATGGCTCCGGCGATCTCGCGGTCGCGCGCAGAGAGCGGCTGCGCGACGCCTTTGCCGCCGACGGCGAGGTTGCCGCGGATCTCGCTGCCCTGCGGAATGCGCGCCAGCGCCTGCGGCACGGCGATGCCGTCGATGACGAGGATGCGCTTGTCGCCGGCGGTGATCTCGGTGAGGTAGCGCTGCGCCATCACGGTCGTGGCGCCGCCGCGGTTGAGCGTCTCGATGATGCTGCCGAGGTTGAGGCCGCCGGCGCCGACGCGAAAGATGCCCATGCCGCCCATGCCGTCGAGCGGCTTCAGGACGATGTCGCGGTGCTCGGCGTGAAAGGCCTTCAGTGCCGCCTCGTCCCGGCTCACGATCGTGGGCGCGATGAACTGCGGGAACTCGAGGATGGCGAGCTTCTCCGGGTGGTCGCGCAGCGCCTTCGGCTTGTTGAAGACGCGCGCGCCTTCGCGCTCGGCCTGCTCGAGCAGATGGGTCGCGTAGAAATACTCGCTGTCGAAGGGCGGGTCCTTGCGCATGATCACGGCGCCGACATCGGCGAGCGCGCGCTGGGCCGGCTCGCCGTTCGGCCGGAACCACGCCCGGCCGTCGGCCAGAAGCTCTTCGGCGGCCGCCATCGAGAACGCCCGCGCTCGCGCCATGACACGGCCGCCGCGTTGCCAGACCAGGTCGCCGGGCTCGCAGGCCAGCAGCTCGTGGCCGCGTGACGCCGCCTCTCGCATCATGGCGAAGGTCGTGTCTTTGGTGGTCTTGAACGACTCGAGCGGGTCGGCGACGAAAAGCAGTTTCATGGTCTCGGGCTCAGATTTCGACTTTCGAGCCGAGCTCGACGACGCGGTTCGTGGGCAGGCGCAGGAAGTCGGCCGCCGCCGAGGCGTTGCGGTGCATGCCGGCGAACAGTTTCTCGCGCCAGTCGGCCATGCCGCCGCCCAGCGTCGGGATGACGATGTCGCGCGACAGGAAGTACGAGGTGTCCATGTCGTTGACGACGCAGCCGCTGGCGCGCATGCGCTTGAGCGCCTCGGGCACGTCGGGATCGTTCTTGTAGCCGAAGCCGAGCGTGATCTGCCAGCAGTCGTGGCCGAGCGGCTCGATCTGGTTGGAGCCGTCCTTGATCCACGGCACCTCGTGATGCCGCACGGTCACGAACAGGTTGCGCTCGTGCAGCACCTTGTTGCGCTTGAGGTTGTGAAGCAGCGCGTTCGGCGTCAGGCCCTGGTCGCTGACCAGGAACACGGCTGTGCCGGGCACCCGTATCGGCGGGCTGATG
>JAYTYH010000495.1:0-3820 GCA_043742485.1 Rhizobacter sp. | reverse complement strand
GCCCAGGCGCAGAGCGCCGTCGTCGCCATCGCCACGCCGAGGCCGACCTGGAAGGCGCGCTTGCGGCCCCAGGCGCGCTGGTGCCGGCCGACCAGGGTGGCGAACAGAGCCCCACCGGCCACGTAGGCAGTGACGGGCAGCGTCGCCATCCAGGATCTCGGTGCGAGCGCCAGCCCGACCAACCCGTTGATGGCGATGAAGGCGACGTTGTTGGTGAGAAAGAAGCCCTGGCAGAGCGTCAGCAGCAGCAAGGCGCGGTTCATGTCGGTTGCCGCGCGGCATCGATCGCCAGCCAGGCCAGCCACGCCAGCGGCGCCGTGTCGGCACGGAGCACGCGCGGGCCGAGGCTGGTGCGAACGAAGCCGCAGGCGACGGCCGCCCGCTCCTCGTCTTCGCTGAGGCCGCCTTCGGGGCCGCTCAAGACGACGATCTCGCGCGCCGCCGGGCTGACAGACGCGAATGCCGACCCAGCCGCAAGCGACGAGGCGGCGGCGGCGGCGAGGCTGAGGACAACGCGATGCGCCTCGCCGCGCCCGGCCTCGCCGCCGAGCCACGCCAGCAGCGGCTGCATCGTCATGACGCGGGCCACGCGCGCGCGCCCGCACTGCTCGCTGGTCGAGGCCGCGATGGCGGCCCAGTGGCGGCGCTTGGCTTCTGCACGCTCGCCGGCCAGGCGCAGCACCGAGCGTTCGCAGAGCAGCGGCTGGATCGCGGCGACGCCGAGCTCGCAAGCCTTCTCGACGAAAGCATCCATGCGGTCGTTGGCCGGCGCACCGAGCGCGAGCGTGACGGCAAACGGCAGCTCGCGATCGACCGTGCGCGGCGCGCCCAGCCGAACCTCGACCTCGCTGCGCGTCATGCGCGTCACCGTCGCCGGCCAGTCGGCGCCGTCGTCACCGTTGAAGAGCGTGACGCCACCGCCCGGCTGCAGGCGCAAGACCTGGACATGACGACCGGCGGCCACCGGGAGCACGAGCACGCCGCCTTCGGCGAAGGCGGCGGCGACATGGAGGCGGGGTGGCATGGCGGCGGCAGGCGGCTTCATTGCATTCGTCCGAGTCAGCGAGCTCGGTGGTCCTTGTCGTCGCGGTGCGGGCCGTCGCGGCGGCGCCATTGTCGCCACGCCCTTCGCATCGCGCGGCCGCTGCGCCAGAGCGCCGACGCGCGCATCGCCACGAGCACGCGCTCCTGGGTCGTACGGCACCAGCCGAGGCCACGCGCGAACCAGGCGAACTGCATGAGCTGCACCTCGACCAGCAGGAACAGGCGGCCGACGAGCGCCGTGCCGATCAGCTTGGCGGCGACGATGACGGCGATGCCGAGCGTCACCCGACCTTCCTCGATCAGCCAGAGCGCGGCCAGCTTGACCGGGATCAGCGCCACTGCCGGCACCAGAAACAGCGCCAGCGCCAGCCGCGGTGGTGCCGCGCGGATGCGGGCCTCGAGGCGGGCCAGCGGCGGCCAGCGCCCCAGCCGAGCGGCCCACGCTGTCAGCGGTCGCCAGCCCCATTCCTCGATGAAGATGACGAGCGCGGCCAGGCCGAGCAGCACGGCACGAAGCACATGCCAGAGCGAGTGGAGAAACTTCACGCCCGCATTCTTGCGCGCGCCGCCGCGAATCGCGGCCTGTACGAACCCGGCTCAACCGCCGTAGAGGGTTCGTCTCGCGTCGGCCGCCACGACCTCGCCCTTGCGGTCACGGATCAGGTCGAGCGTGCGTTGGGCGACGGCCTGGAGCTCCTCGGCGGTGCCTGCCTTTTCGACGGCCAGCGTCAGCGTGAAGCCGCGCAGGCCGAGATGGGCAGAGATCAGGCGCGTCAGCGCCGCGGTGAACTGGCCGTAGTCGAGCCCCGTCTCGGGCAGCGCCTGCGGCACCGTCGAAAGATCGACATGGACGGCTCGCGACGCATTGCCGACCGTGACGCCGCCGGCGGCCGGTGCGATGAGGTCGAGCTTGCGCAGCTCCTGAAAATCCTCGGCGCTGATGCCGGCCAGATTGGCGAGCAGCATCTCTTCCGATTTGCCGCCGTCGATGAGGAGAAGCAGATTGCGGCGCGGCCGGTCCTTGACCAGGGCCCTCGTTTGCATCTCGACGCGGCCGGCGTCGGTCTTGGCCCAGATCACCGGTTTGGTCCCGTTCCCTTCATGTATCCCGGACCACTGCCGCGATGCAGCGTGGCCTTTGACATGGGCCGAAATGTAACAGCAGGAAGAGTCCGGAAACGGCGTTTGCGGCTCACGCTTTGTCTCGTAGTTCACGCCGGAGAATCTTGCCGACGTTGGTCTTCGGGAGTTCGGTCCGGAATTCCACGATCTTCGGTCGCTTGTAGCCGGTGAGGTTGGCCTCGCAGTAGGCGCGGACGCTGGCTTCGGTGATCGACGGGTCTTTCTTGACGATCACCAGCTTGACCGCTTCGCCGGCCTTCGCATCGGCGACGCCGACCGCGGCGCACTCGAGGATGCCGGCCATCTGCGTGACGACGTCTTCGACCTCGTTCGGATAGACGTTGAAGCCGCTGACCAGGATCATGTCTTTCTTGCGGTCGACGATCTTGAAGTAGCCGCGCGCGTCGACGACGCCGATGTCGCCGCTGCGGAAAAAACCGTCGGCGGTCATGACTTTCTCGGTCTCGTCGGGGCGCTGCCAGTAGCCGGCCATGACCTGCGGGCCCCTGATCGCGATTTCGCCCGGCGTGCCCATCGCGACCTCGACGCCGTCGTCGTCGAGCAGCTTCATCTCGGTGTTGGGCATCGGCAGGCCGATGTTGCCGCTGTAGGTGGTGCTGTCGACTGGCACGCAGCTGACCGAAGGCGAGGTCTCCGAGAGGCCGTAGCCCTCGACGATCGGGCAGCCGGTCTTCTCGAGCCAGAGCTTGGCGGTGGCGCTCTGCACCGCCATGCCGCCGCCGACCGAGATCACCAGCCCGCTCCAGTCGACGCTCGAGAAATCGGCGTGGTTGGCCATCGCGTTGAAGAGCGTGTTGACGGCCGGGAAGCTGTGGAACTTCTCGCCCTGCAGCTCCTTGAACATCGCCGGCAGGTCGCGCGGATTGGCGATCAGGATGTTGCAACCGCCCATGCGCATCGCCAGCATCATGTTCGTGTTGAAGCCGAAGATGTGATAAATCGGCAAGGCGCAGATCGTCACCACCTGCTCGCCGGCCGGGATCTTCTTCAGCGCCGGCTGGTACCAGGCCTCGGCCTGCAGGATGTTGGCGACGAGGTTTCGGTGCAGCAGCATCGCGCCCTTGCTCACGCCGGTGGTGCCGCCGGTGTACTGCAGCACGGCGATGTCGTCGGGGCCGACGCTGGCCGGCGTGAACGTCATGCCGCGGCCCTTCGAGACCGCGTCGCCCCAGCGCACGGCGCCGGGGATCTCGAACGCCGGCACCGCCTTCTTCACGCTGCGCACGACGTAGTTGACGATCTGCGCCTTCGGAAAGCCGAGCATGTCGCCGATCGAGGCGAGCACGACCTTCTTCGTCGGCACCGCGGCAAGAACCTTCTGCAGCACGCTGGCGAAGTTCTCGACGATCACGATCAGCCTGGCACCCGAGTCCTTCAGCTGGTGCTCGAGCTCGCGCGGCGTGTAGAGCGGATTGACGTTCACCACCACGTAGCCGGCGCGCAGGATCGCCGCCACCGCGACCGGGTACTGCGGCACGTTGGGCATCATCACGGCGACGCGATCGCCCTTGGCCAACCCCTGGCCCTGCAACCAGGCGGCGAGCGCGCGCGAGGCTTCGTCGACCTGCCGGAAGGTGATCTTCTTGCCCATGAACTTGTAGGCGGTGCGATCGGCGAAGCGCGTGAAGCTCTC
>JAYTYH010000494.1:0-7991 GCA_043742485.1 Rhizobacter sp. | reverse complement strand
CGAATCGTCGCGCCAGCCACGCTCGCGAAAGAGGTCGGCGGTGCCGAACCACGACAGGCCGCGGGCATCGCTGCCGCCAGCCTCGAAACCGGCCTCGGCGCGGCCATGGCCCCCGAGCGCCAGGCGCATCGAGGTGCCCGGATGCGTGAAGCCGTCCTTGGTCTGCACCGAGAGCGAGCCGCCGAGCGTGTTGAGGCCGAACAAGGGATTCGAGCCGGGCATCAAGGCCATCGATGCGATCGCCGACCGTGGCAAGAGGTCCCAGCTGACGACGTCGCCGAAGGGCTGGTTGAGGCGGATGCCGTCGAGGTAGACCGACAGCCCCTGCGGTGTGCCGAGCAAGGGCGAGGCCGTGTAGCCGCGGTAGCTGACGTCGGGCTGCAGCGGGTTGCCCTGGACCTCGTTGACGTGGACGCTGCCGAAGCGCCGGTTCATGAAGTCGGCCACCGAGAGCGCGCCGCTGCGCTCGATCTCGGCGCCGCTGGCCGTCTGCACCGGGGCCGGCACGCGGTCTTTCGGCAAGTCGAGCCCGGGCAGCGGCGAGACGCCGACGACGGTGACCTGCGGCAGCTGCGCGGGCACCTCGCCTTCGGCGTGAGCGCTGCCGACGCCGAGCACGAATGCGGCGGCGCACGAGCCGCATCGGGTGGCGCGGATCACGACGCGGGGCCGGGCGCGACTCGAAGCCAGCCGACGCGACCACTCACCGGATGGCGACGCCCCAGGGCAGCTTGCCGACGGCGATGTCGGCGGTCTTGACCAGCGTCGCGGTGTCGATCACGGCGACTGTGCCGGAGCGGCCGCAGGCGACGTAGAGCTTGCGGTCGTCCGGCGTCAGCGCCATGTTCCACGGCCGCTGCCCGACCGCGATGGTGGCGACGACGTTGCCGGCCGGCAGGTCGATCACCGACACCGATGCGTCGCCGCCGTTGGAGACGTAGAGCCGCTTGCCGTCGGCGCTGGCGGCGACGCCGTTGCTGCGCAGGCCGGCCTTGATCTTGGCGAGCACGACGAACGCCTGCGCGTCGATCACGTAGACCTCGTTCGATGTTTCCGCTGCCACGTAGGCACGGCGGCTGTCGGGCGAGAAGGCGATGCCGCGCGGCCGCACGCCGACCGGGATCTGCGCCACCTGTGCGCGCTTGGCGACGTCGACGATGTCGACCGCTTGGCCGTCCTCGGCACTCACGAACACGTAGCGGCCGTCGGGCGTGAAGACCGCGTGCTCAGGGTTCTTGCCGCGGACCTTGACGGCGAACGCCTTCTTTCCGGCCTGCGTGTCGATGAACACGATCTCGTTCGTTTCCTCGGCTGCGGCGACGACCCATCGGCCGTCGGCCGAGATGGCGACGCCCTCGGGCGACGCGCCGACCGCGATGCTGCCGCTGCGCTTGCGCCCGGCCAGGTCGACGACGACGAGTGCGTCGTTCGGCTGGTCGCTGACGTAGGCGGTGCGGCCGTCGCTCGAGACCACGGTGCCGCGCGGTTTGGCGCCGACCGCGATGTCGGCCACGACGCGGTCGGTCTCGGTGTCGATGACGCTGAGCGTGCCCGAGCCTTCGTTCGGCACGTAGGCGAAGGGCGCCGCGGTAGCCCACGCGGGCAGGGTGACGAGCAGGGCAGCGACGCAGAGATGCGGAAGGCGACGACGAAGGTGACGACGAAACGAAGGCATGGCAGTCGGGCAGCGCGCGGCCGCCGGGGTCAGGGAACGATTCGGGCGAAGCTGCCGTCGCGGTCGAGGGCGGCATGCTTGAAGGCCATGGCGACATGACCGGCGATGAGCGCGGTGAAGACGAAAGCCGCGGTGACATGGATGCCGACGAGCAGCGCGTAGACCGCCGGCCAGTCGGGCCCCCAGGGCGCCAGCGGCACGCCGAAGAAGCAGATGCCGTGGCGGCTGAAGTTGGAGCCGAGGTAGCCGGCGATCGGCAGCACCGCCATGGCGATATAAAGGGCGACGTGGCCCCAGCGGGCGGCACCTTGCTGGCGCGCCGTCATCGATCCGGGCCAGGGCGGCGGCCGATGGGCGAGGCGCCAGCCGATGCGCACGGCGATCAGCGCGCCGAGGACGAGGCCGATGGCCTTGTGCAGGTTGATGACGCTGGCGCGCGCTGGTGTACCGCGCGGTGCGATCTCGTCGAGCAGGAAACCGAAAGCGAGCTGGCCGAGCAGGGCGATGCCGATGCCCCAGTGCAGCCTGGCGGTGACGCGGTCGTAGCGGGCGATGCCGGCCGGCAAAAGGGGCGCCCCCGAGGTCACGGCGTCACAGGCCGGTGATGTAGTGCGCGATGTTTTCGATGTCCTGGTCGCTGAGCGTATTGGCCACGCTCGTCATGCTGCCGGCATCGTTGGTGCGCGTACGCGCCTTGAAGGCAGTGAGCTGCTTGACGATGTAGGCGTAGTGCTGGCCGGCCACGCGCGGCACTTCGTTCTGGCCGGCGAAGCCGCCCAGGTGGCACATGGTGCAGAGCGTCTCGTCGGCTTTGGCCTTGCCGAGCTTGGCCTTCGCGGGATCGGAGGCGAAGGTCTGCGGCGCCGGCTTCTGCTTCGCGAAGTAGTCGCCGATCTCGCGCATGTCGTCGCGGCTGAGGTTCGCGGCCATCGGCGTCATGAGCGGATCGCTGCGCCGGCCCTCCTGGAAGTCGCGCAATTCGAGGTAGAGATAGCGCGCCGTCTGGCCGGCCAGGATCGGATAGGCGGTGTCGGTCGAGCTACCGCCGGGTCCGTGGCAGGCGACACAGACCGCGGCCTTGGCGGGCATCGCGGTCGGTGTGTTCTGGGCTGGTTGCGCGAACGAGGAAGGGGCCGCCACGGCGGTGAGAAAGAAGGCAAGCCATGCCGCCGCGTGATGTCTCAGGATCGAACCCCTTGCTCTGCTTTGATGTGAACGTTCGTCGGCGTTCGGTTAGGGCAGCGCGAACACCACCACGCTGTTGCCGCGCTTGAAGTCGAGTTGCGTGTTTCCACCGGCGGCGACCGCCACGTACTGCTTGCCGCCGACCGTGTACGACACCGCCGGTGCGTTGACGCCGGCGCCGCACTGGTACTCCCAGAGCTTCTTGCCGGTGCGCGCATCGAAGGCCCTGAAGAGGCCGTTGCCTTCGCCGTTGAAGACCAGGTCGCCGGCAGTCGCCAGCACGCCGCCGATCAGCGGCTGCTCGGTGTCGAACTTCCAGGCCATCTTGCCGGTGTCGAGATTCACGGCAGCCAGGCGGCCCCATTGCTTCTCGGTCGCAATGACCTTGAAGGCGCCGCCGAGCCAGAGCTTGCCGCCCGGGTAGGCCGCCTGCTCGACGTGGTAGGTCATCGGTTGATGCAGATTGGCCGCGTAGACCATGCGCAGCTTCGGATTCACCGCCATCGGGCTCCACTCGACGCCGCCGTTGGCGCCGGGCAGCATGCGGGCTCCGTCCTTGGTCGGCAGGGCCCACATGTTCTCCTGCGGGATCATGGCTTCGCTGAAGCGGATCAGCTCGCCGGTGGCACGGTCGTGCACGTAGACGTGGCCGGTCTTGCCGCCGTGGATGGCGACCTTCCTCATCTTGCCGTCCTTGCCCATGGCGTCGGTCAGGATCACCGGCGAGACGGCGTCGAGGTCCCAGACGTCATGCGGCACGTACTGGAAGTGCCACTTGTGGGCGCCGGTGTTGAGGTCGACGGCGACGATCGAGTCGGTGTAGAGGTTGTCGCCCGGGCGCTCGGCGCCGTACAGGTCGGGGCTCGGGTTGCCGACGACGAAGAAAGCCGTGTTCGACTCCTTGTCGATCGCCGGCGCCATCCAGACGCCACCGCCGAGCGTCTTGTAGAAGCCGGCGTTCTTGGCCAACGCGGCCTTCTCGCTGGCGATGTCGCGGTGCAGGTCGCGCTCGGTCGCGTCTTTCGTGGCCCAGGTGCCTTCATGGCCCTTCTCGGGGACCGTGTCGAAGGTCCAGAGCAGCTTGCCGTCGTTGGCGTCGTATGCCTTCACGAAGCCGCGGATGCCGTACTCGCCGCCATTGGTGCCGATCAGGATCTTGCCGTTCACGGCCACCGGCGCCATCGTCTCGGAGTAGCCCGCTTCCGGGTCGGCGATTTGCGTCGACCAGAGCACCTTGCCGGTCTTGGCATCGAAGGCGACGAGCTTGGCGTCGAGCGTGCCCATGTAGAGGCGATCGCCCATCACGGCGACGCCGCGGTTGTTCGGGCCGCAGCAGTACGTGGTGACGGCGCCCATCTTGTGCTTGTAGTGCCAGAACTCCTTGCCGGTGGCGGCGTCGAGCGCGTAGAGATGGTTGTACGAGGTCGTGATGTACATGACCCCGTCGACCACGATCGGCGCGGTCTCCATCGACTCGAGCACCTCGGTCTGGAACTGGAACGCAGGCCGTAGCTTGGCGACGTTGCCGGTATTGATCTGCGTCGCCGGGTAGTACCGGGTCTGCGCGTAGTTCATGTTCGAATGCAGGAAATTGGCGCTGTCCTTGTCGGCGCCGTCGAGCCGCGACTGCGGCACCGAGATGCTCTTCGGCACCGGCGATCCGGAGGCCGTGGCCTGGCCGGAAATTTCAGCCTGCGCGAAGGCGCCGCCACAGAAGGCGGTCGCAACGAGACAGGCGGCGCCTGTCCGAAGCAAGCGATGGAAGCGATGCATTCGATGTCTCCTCGGTTGTTGTTGTCGACGCGACCTCGGCCCGCTGCCCAGTCGCGTATTCACGGTTGCGAGGGTACCCAGAATCGGGCCCACTGCATACGGTTTTTTATGGCTGCAACAGACGGTTGCAACGGTGCTGAAAAGCGTTGACAAAAAGGATGGAGATGAACCCTGATCGCTCGCGGCCCTGCCGCGTCGCGTGCGCCCGACCCGGCCGCGCTTCCCTGACCGCTGCCCTGATCGCGGTGCTGATCGCCGCCTTGCCATTGGCCGCCGCCGCTCAGGCCGAGACCAACCCCAACCTGAACGCCCAGCTGCTGGTCGGCGCGCGCCAGAACGACCTCGCCCAGGTCGTGCGCGTGCTCGCCGCAGGTGCCGTACCGAGCTCGCGCAACCGCCTCGGCAAGACCGCGCTCATCCTCGCTGCCGAGAAGGGCAACCTCGGCATCGTCGAGGCTATGTTGAAGAGCGGTGCCGATGTCGACCAGGCGTCGATCGAGGGTGTCACGCCGTTGATGGCGGCAAGCTACTTCGGCTCGGCGCCGGTGGTCCGGCGGCTGCTGGCGGCGGGCGCGAAGACCGGTCCGGTCGACCGCATGAACAAGCCGGCCGTGGTCTATGCCGCGGGCCAGGGCAACGCCGGCGCGATCGAGGCCTTGCTCGCTGCCGGCGTCGACGTCGATGCCGCCTACGAGCACCGCCTCACCGCCCTCATGTGGGCCGCGGGTCAGGGCCAGGTCGACGCGGTCAGGGTGCTCGTTGGCCGCGGTGCGAAGCGCGACCTGAAAGACGACCGCGGCTTCACCGCCGCCGAGATCGCGACGCAGGCCGGGCAGGCGGCGGCAGCGGCGGCGATCGGCGCGCCGTAAGGCGGCGCCAGACGTTGACGCACGTCGCGGCGACGGCGCTCGCCGGCTCGTGGCGCTCGCCAAAGCGAAAGCGCGTCGGCTCAACTCGCCTACCGCTGGCGCTCCGATCGACCCGCTCAACCGGCTGATTGCCGCCCGCGCAGCCAGCCGAGACCCGCCGAGGTGGCGGCGGCAGGCCGGTACTCGCAGCCGATCCAGCCGTCGAAGCCGAGCGCGTCGATGACGTCGAACAGATAGTCAAAGTTGACTTCGCCGGCATCGGGCTCGTGCCGATCGGGGACGCCGGCGATCTGCAGGTGGCCGACGCCGCCGCCGGGCAGGTAGCGGCGCAGCTTCATGGCGACATCACCCTCGACGATCTGGCAGTGATAGAGGTCCATCTGCACCTTCAGGTGCGGCGAGCCGACCTCGGCGAGCACGGCGTGGGCGTCGTCCTGGCGATTGAGGAGGTAGCCGGGAATGTCGCGCGTGTTGATCGGCTCGATCAGCACGCTCACGCCGACGCTGCCGGCACGCTGCGCGGCCCAGGCCAGGTTGGCGAGGTAGGCGGCGCGCAGCGAGGCGGGGGTGGTTCCGGCCGGCACCAGGCCGGCCATCACGTGCACACGTGGGCAGCCGAGCGCATCGGCGTAGTCGAGCGCGCGCTCGAAGCCGGCGCGGAACTCGGCCTCGCGGCCCGGCAGCGCGGCGATGCCGCGTTCGCCGCCGGCGAAGTCGCCCGGCGGCGCGTTGAAGAGCACTTGCTGCAGGCCGTGCTGCTTCAGCTGCGCCGCCAACGCCGCTGCCTCGACCTCGTACGGAAAGAGGTACTCGACGGCGCGAAAGCCATCGGCGGCGGCGGCGGCGAAGCGCTCGATGAACGGGTGCTCCACGTACATCATGCTGAGGTTGGCGGCGAAACGGGGCATGTCGAAAAGGTCCTGCGATGGCTACCAGGGGGCGTTGAACTCGGCGCGAAGCTCGTCGATCTGCGCTTCGCTCAGCGGCATGGGCCGCGGCTCGGCATCGAGCCAAAGCCGCGCCGTTTCCTCGAGCTCTTCGAGCACGGCGCAAGCCGCCGCGAGCGAGTCGTGCCACACGTTCGGGCCGAGGCGGGCGAGCATCACCGCGCGGATCGGGGCGCCGCGCGTGCGCGCGACCGCGATCGCTTCGGCGACGCGATCGGCGACCTCGGGATGGCCCGGACGGTGGTAGCCGATCAGCGGCACGTGGCCGACCTTCATCACGAAGTACGGCGTGATTGGCGCAATGAAATCCTCGCGCGGCCCGCTGGCCTGGAGGCTCAGGCGCACCAGATGCGACGAGTGCGTGTGGATCACGCACTCGGCCTCGCCGTCGGCCTCGTAGATGCGGCGGTGCAGCGCCAGCGTCTTGCTCGGCCGCGCGCCGTCGAGCGGTCGGCCGGCGGCATTGACCTTGGCGAGCTGCGCGGGCTGCAACGTGCCGAGGCAGGCGTCGGTGGCGGTGATGAGAAAGCCGTCTTCGAGGCGGGCGCTGATGTTGCCGGTGCAGCCGTGGACGTAGCCGCGCGCGAACAGCGAGGCGCCGACACGGCAGATCTCGTCGCGCAGCTCGGCTTCGGTCATGGCGCTACGAAGCCACCTCGAAGGCGCGCGTGAAGAAGTCGGCGCCGCCGAAGTTGCCCGACTTGAGCGCCAGGTGCAAGCCTTCCGGGCCGGCCACTGCCGACGCGGCATGGCACCACGGCACGCCCGGATCGATTTGGGCGCCGATGCGCAGCCGCCGGATGCCGAGTGCCTGCACGCAGGCGCCCGAGGTCTCGCCGCCGGCGACGACGAGGCGGCGTGCGCCCGCGGCCACGAGCCGGCGCGCGACCTCGCCGAGCAGCGCCTCCACCGCCGCGCCCGCGGCGGCGACGCCGAGCTGCTTCTGCACGTCGGCGACAGCCGCCGCTGCGGCGCTGCTGTAGACGAGCAGCGGCCGCGAAGGCGTGGCCCGCCACGCGGCCTCGGCCCAGACGGCGATGGCCGCTGCCATCGCCTCGGTGCCTTCGACGGCCAGGGCCAGTGGATCGATCGCACGCGCCGCGCCACCGCCAGCAACGAAGTGCGCGACCTGCTCGTTGGTCCGCTCCGAGCAGCTGCCCGAGACGATGGCGAGCCGGCCGCGGACGACGGGCAACTTCGCAGCGCCGCCCGAAGGCGCGATGCCGAAATTCGCCGGTAGGCCGATGGCGAGGCCGGAGCCGGCGCAGACCAGCGGCAGGTCGGCGACCGCGTCGCCGAGGCGCAGCAGGTCGGCGTTGGTGACCGCGTCGGCGATCGCGATCGACACGCCCTGGCCGCGCAGCGCCGCGAAGCGGGCGCGGATCGCCGTGGCCGATTCGCTCACCGCCGCGAAGTCGACGAGGCCGACACGGCGCTTCTCCGGGCCGTGCAGCTGCGCCTGCAGCACGCGCACGAGGTTGGCGTCGGTCATCGGCGTCAGCGGGTGGTAGCGCATGCCGCTGTCGCTGAGCAGCGCGTCGC
>JAYTYH010000493.1:0-2880 GCA_043742485.1 Rhizobacter sp. | reverse complement strand
GGCTGCGCAGAACACTTTGCCGATGCGCCAGCTCGTTCAGGCGCACGCCTTCTGGGCCGCCCATGGTCTGAAGACGGAGCTCATGGTGCTGCTAGGAAGTGAAGGCGCCTCGGGCGCCACGATGCTCGATTCGGCTCGCGCGGTGATCGACGGCCTGGGCGGCGCTGCGCTGGTCGGTAAGCACGGTGGCATCTTCCTGCGCGATGGCGCGAGCCTCGACGAAGGTGATCGCATCCTGTTGTGCAGCGCGGCCCGCATCGTCGCTGCCGATTCGGGCTTGAGCCTCGCGGATCTCGCCAACACGGCCGGCGAACGTGTCAGGCCTACAGCGCCACGACTGCACCAGCACCAAGAGGCCGCCGACCGTCTCCATACGCCTTTGCACGAAGACTTGCTCGCCTTCAACGGTCATGGCGGCTTCAGCGCCGACGGACGCGAGTACGTCATCACCACGTCGCGTTCGCGAATGACGCCGTTGCCGTGGTCGAACGTGATCGCCAATCCGGGCTTCGGTACGGTCGTTTCGGAAAGCGGCAGCGCCTCGACCTGGAGCGAGAACGCGCACGAGTTCCGCCTGACGCCGTGGTCGAACGATCCGGTGAGTGATTCCAACACCGAGGCGTTCTACCTCCGTGACGAGGACAGCGGCGAGTTCTGGTCGCCTACCGTGCTGCCGACACGGTCCGCCGGTGCCTACGTCGTGCGGCATGGCTTCGGCTACAGCGTCTTCGAGCATGCCGAGCAAGGCATCGAGTCGAGCTTGCGGATCCATGTCGCCATCGACGCGGCGCTGAAGTTTTCGACCCTGACCTTGCGCAATCGCTCGGATCGGCCACGCCGACTGTCGGTCACCGGCTATGTGGAGTGGGTGCTCGGCGACGAGCGCGAGAAGACTCTGATGCATGTGGTCACTGAGATCGACGCCAGCAGCGGCGCGGTGTTCGCGCGCAACGGCTACAACACCGACTTCGCCGAGCGCACTGCGTTCTTCGTCGTCGACGGCGGCGCCGACTGTGTCTGCGCTGATCGTGGCGACTTCTTCGGCAATGGCGGCACGCCGGCAGCGCCCGCCGCGCTGGTCCAGGCGCAGTGCTCCGGCCGCATCGGCGCAGCGCTCGACCCCTGCGCCGCTTTGCGGATCGGCGTGCAACTGGCCGCAGGGCAAGAGCGCGTGGTCGTCTTCAGGCTGGGCGCGGGCAAGACGCTCGACGAAGCCCGCGAGCTGGTTCGCGGCAGCGCCGGTCAGGCTGCGCCCACGCTCGATGCCGTGCACGCCCACTGGCGCCGCACGCTCGGCACAGTTCAAGTTCACACGCCAGATAGCGGGGTCAACGCCCTGGCCAACGGCTGGCTGCTCTACCAGGTCGTCAGCTCGCGCCTGTGGGGCCGGACGGCGTTCTACCAGTCGAGCGGCGCCTACGGCTTTCGCGATCAGTTGCAGGACGTGATGGCACTTGTTCATGCCGAGCCGGAGCTTGTGCGCGAGCATCTGCTGCGTTGCGCGGCGCGCCAGTTCGAAGCCGGCGACGTGCAGCACTGGTGGCATCCGCCTTCGGGCAAGGGCGTTCGCACGCGCTGCTCCGACGACTACCTCTGGCTGCCTTTGGTGACGGCGCGGTATGTCGAAGTCACCGGCGATGCCGGCGTGCTGGACGAGCTGTGCCCGTTCGTGCAAGCTCAGGAGTTGGCAGATGGCGAGGCTTCGAACTACTCACTGCCCACCGTGTCGGCGCAATCGGCAACGCTCTACGAGCACTGCGAGCGAGCACTGCGGCACGGGCGTCGCTACGGCGCGCACGGTTTGCCGCTGATGGGTGCGGGCGACTGGAACGACGGCATGAACCTGGTCGGCATCGACGGCAAAGGCGAGAGCGTCTGGCTCGCCTTCTTCCTGATCGCGGTGCTCAAACGCTTCGCGCCATTGGCGCAGGCGCGCGGCGACACAGCGCTGACAGCGGCGTGCGAAGCCGACGCCGCGATGCTGCAGGCGAACGTCGAGGCCAGCGCCTGGGACGGGGCCTGGTACCAGCGCGCCTGGTTCGACGACGGCACACCACTCGGATCGGCCGCCAACACCGAGTGCCAGATCGATTCGATCGCCCAGAGTTGGTCGGTGCTGTCCGGTGCCGCGCCGCCCGAGCGTGCGCGTGCCGCGATGGCGTCGGTGCAGCATCGACTCGTTCGCCCAGAGGCGCGCATCGTCCAACTGCTCGATCCGCCGTTCGACGTCGCGCAACCGTCACCCGGCTACATCGGCGGTTACGTGCCGGGCGTGCGCGAGAACGGCGGCCAATATACCCACGGCGCCGTCTGGGCTGCGCTCGCGTTCGCAGCGCTGGGCGACGCCGACAGCGCCTGGCAGCTGTTCGACCTCCTCAATCCGATCCGCCACGGCGACTGCGCCGAGCACATCGCTGTGTACAAGATCGAGCCCTACGTCATGGCCGGCGATGTCTACGCCTTCGCTCCACACGCCGGGCGCGGCGGCTGGAGTTGGTACACCGGCTCGGCCGGGTGGCTGTACCAGCTGCTCGTCGAGTCGTTGCTGGGCCTGCAACGGCGCGCAAACCTGCTCTCGCTGCAGCCGCTTCTGCCGCGCGCCTGGCCCGGCTTCGAGCTGCACTATCGGTTCGGCGCGACGACGTACGACATTGCGGTGCGTGCTGCTGCCTCGGCGGACCTTGCGGCGCTGACGATCAATGGCGTGAAGTCGCCGGGTCGCAGCGTTGCGCTGGTCGACGATGGCGCCCGGCACGACGTGATGCTCACCGTGTGGCGTGCGGATTGACCACCGCAGGCTTGATCGACGACCCTCCAAAGGACGACGCATGCAGCTGGGAATGATTGGCTTGGGCCGGATGGGCGCGAACCTGCTGAGCG
>JAYTYH010000492.1:0-5775 GCA_043742485.1 Rhizobacter sp. | reverse complement strand
CGAACAAGGCGCCACCAGCGAGAACAGCGTCACCACCACGCAGGGCCGGGTCGCGCCGCGCCTCGAAGGCCAGTTCGACAGTCTGCGCCGCTATCGGCTGCTGAGCGAGAACACGTATACGCGCGAAAGCGGCGCGACGACGAGCGTCGCCGGCGCGGGCGTGGCTGGCTATTTCGGGCGCCACTCGCTGCTGCTCGAGCAGCTCCCGCGGCCGTTCGGCGTGAAAGTCGACGCCGAACGCGATGAAACCCGCTATCGCAACGCAGTCGAAGACCCTCTGGTCATCGATCTGGCACGCCTCACTCTTAGCTACGAGATCGCCTCGGACTTCACGGTCGGCGTGCATGGCGGCCGCGAACGAACCAGCTTCGACACCGGCGGCAGCGCCGGCAACCTGTTCGGCGTGCAGGCGCAATGGACGCCGTCGCCGCGCACCACCTTCTCGGCGTTCGAGGAAGAGCGCTTCTTCGGGCGGGCCTGGTCGGCGTCGTTCTCGTACCGCACGCCGCAACTCGCGTTCAACCTGCTGTCGTCGCGCGGCGTCGAGACGTCGCCGCAGTCGGTGCTCGACGTGCCGAGGACGGGCAACGTCGTGGCTCTCCTCGACGCGATCTACACCACCCGCTACCCAGACCCGACCGAGCGCGCCCGCATCATCAACGAGCTCATCGCGCGTGACGGCCTGCCGACCGACACCCTGCAGCCGACCTTCGTGCGCGCGCAGCGCTTGAGCCTGACGACGCTGAGCAGCGCCGGCGTCACGCTGATCGGCGTGCGCAACTCGCTGAGCCTGGTGGCCTTCCAGACGCGGACCGAAGACGCGCTCGACAGCGGCCCGCTGGCGACCGCCCTCGCCCTCACGAACAATACGCAGGCCGGCGCGGCGATCGCCGCCAGCCACCGGCTCTCGCCGACCATCGCGCTGGTCGGCTCCCTCGACTGGACCCGGATCCGCGCCCTGCGCTCGGCGGCTGGAGAACGCTCGACGCAGCGTTCGGCCCGGCTCCAGCTCAACGCCGAGGTGGTCAGCAAGATGAATGTCTTCGGCGGTGCGCGGTACCGCGATTTCGAGACCAACACCACGAGCGGTAGCCGCGAGGCGGCCGTCTTCGTGGGCGTCGATCGCCGGTTCTGAAATGGCACTCGATGCTCGCCGAAACGACGACATGACGGGCTCGCCCACCGGCCGCACCGGCCCGCTTCTGTGTGTGGTCGGCGCACGGCCGAACTACATGAAGATGGCGCCCCTGCTGCGTGCCTTCCGGGCAGAGGCGCGCCTGCCGCCCGCCGTTCTCGTGCACACCGGGCAGCACTACGACATCGCCCTCAACGAGCGCCTGTTCGCCGATCTTGAGATGCCCGCTCCCGATGTCAACCTTGAGGTTGGATCGGGCTCGCACGCCGTTCAGACGGCCGAAGTCATGAAGCGCTTCGAGCCCGTGCTGCTGGAGCGAAAGCCGTCGTGCGTGATCGTCGTCGGCGACGTCAATTCGACCCTCGCCTGCACGCTCGTGGCAGCCAAGCTGCACGTCCCGGTGGTGCACGTCGAGGCGGGCCTGCGCAGCTTCGACCGCGGCATGCCTGAAGAGATCAACCGGGTCGTCACCGACCAGCTCGCCGACCTGCTCTACACCACCGAGCGCACGGCGCACGGCAACCTGAAGCGAGAAGGCATCCCGGCCGAGCGCATGCACTTCGCCGGCAACCTGATGATCGACTCGCTGCGCGCGGCGCAGCAGCGCGCCGTGCCCCCGGAGCAGACGCTGGCGAGCGCAGGCGCATCCGCCGCCTGGCTGTCGGGCCCGCCCGGCTTCGGCCTGGTGACCCTGCATCGGCCCTCGAATGTCGACGGCGCCGAGCCCCTCTCCGAGTTGGTCGCGCTGCTCGCGCGCGTCGGCGAGCGGCTGCCGCTGGTCTGGCCGATGCACCCGCGCACGCGCGCCAACATCGAGCGTCACGGCCTGGGCGGGCAGCTTACGAAGGCTCGCATCGCCTGCCTCCCGGCGCAGGGCTACCTCGAGATGGTGGGCCTGCTCGCCAGGGCGCGCCTCGTACTGACCGACTCCGGTGGCGTCCAGGAAGAGACGACGGCGCTCGGCATTCCTTGCCTGACGATGCGCCCGAACACCGAACGCCCGATCACCGTCGAACAAGGCACGAACACCCTCGTCCCGCGCGACGCCGCGATCGTGCTGCGCCTGGTCGACGACATCCTCGCGAACGGCGGCAAGCGCGGCCGCACGCCGGAGTACTGGGACGGCCGCGCCGCCGAGCGCATCGCCGGCCACCTCGCCGGCTGGCTCGGCGAGCGCAGGGCGCACACCGAGGCGAGCGAGGTGGTGGCATGAGCGAAACCACGGCTCGCGCCGGCCCGGTCAACGCCCTGTCGGTCGACGTCGAAGATTATTTCCAGGTCTCGGCACTGGCCCCGCTGATCGGCCGCGACTCGTGGGACGGGCGCGAATGTCGGATCGAGCGCAACATCGATCGGCTCCTCTCGCTGTTTTCCGACAGCGGCGCCGAGGCCACCTTCTTCGCGCTCGGCTGGATCGCCGAGCGCTATCCGCACGTGGTGCGGCAGATCGTCGGCGCCGGGCACGAACTGGCCAGCCACGGCTACGGGCACCTGCGCTGCAACGAGCAGCGGCCGGGCGACTTCCTCGCCGATATTCGCCGCACCAAGGAGCTGCTCGAGGACCTCGGCGGCAAGCGCGTGCTCGGCTATCGGGCGCCGAGCTTTTCGATCGGCGCCGACAACCCGTGGGCCTTCGACATGCTGCTCGAAGCCGGCTGTCGCTACAGCTCGAGCGTCTACCCGATCGTCCACGATCACTACGGCATGCCCGACGCGCCCCGCTTCGCCTACGACGCGCGCCCGGGGCTGCGCGAAATTCCGATCACCACGACGCGCCTGCTTGGCCGCAACCTGCCCGCCGGCGGTGGCGGCTACTTCCGCCTAGCGCCGTACCGGCTCAGCCGCTGGGCGCTGCGCCGCGTCAACCGCATCGACGGACGGTCGGCGATCTTCTACCTCCATCCCTGGGAGATCGATCCGGGCCAGCCACGCATTGCCGGCACCAGCCTAAAGACCCGGTTTCGTCACTACGTCAATCTCGACAAGACCGAGGCGCGCCTCGGCCGCCTGCTGCGCGACTTTCGCTGGGGCCGGGTCGACGACGTTTTCGGTTTGCGCCCGTCGTGACCGCCGACCTCGCGGTATCGACCTGCACCGGCGTGCTGGCCGTGCGCAGGTACGACCCTGCGGACCGCGAACGCTGGGAGCGATTCGTCTTCGCTTCGCCGGCGGCGACGTTCTTCCATCGCATCGGATGGCGCGATGTCTACGAGAACGAGTTCCACCACCGCACCCACTATCTCCTCGCCGAGCGCGGCGACAGCATCGTCGGCGTGCTGCCGCTGGTGCAGGTGAAGAGCCTGCTGTTCGGGCACGCCCTCGTCTCGCTGCCGTTCGCCGTCTACGGCGGCGTCGCCAGCACCGATTCCGAAGCCGTCTCGGCCCTGCACGCGCGGGCCGTGGCGATCGGTCGCGAGCTCGGCGCCGATCACCTCGAGTTGCGCAACACCGCAGCGGCCGAGCCCGACTGGCCGTCCCAGCCGCTCTACGTCACCTTTCGCAGGCCCTTGTTCGCCACGGTCGAAGCCAACATGCTGGCGATCCCGCGCAAGCAGCGCGCGATGGTGCGCAAGGGCATCCAGCGCGGCCTGAGCAGCACCGTCAGCGCCGACTGCGGGGGCTTTTTCGATCTCTATGCCGACAACCTGCACCGGCACGGCACGCCGCCGCATGCGAAGCGCTACTTCGCCGCCCTGCAGCGCGCTTTTGGAGCCGACTGCGAGGTGCTGACGGTGCTGAGCGCCGAAGGCAAGGCGGTCTCGAACGTGCTCTCGTTCTACTTTCGAGACGAGGTGCTGCCGTACTACGCCGGCGACCTCAGCGAGGCACGCGACCTGGCTGCCAACGACTTCAAGTACTGGGAGCTGATGCGTCGCGCCTGTGAGCGCCGGCTCGGCGTCTTCGACTTCGGCCGCTCGAAGCGCGACACCGGCTCGTTCGACTTCAAGAAGAACTGGGGCTTCGAGGCGTTGCCGCTGCACTACGAATACCAGCTCTTCCGGCGCGCGACGGTGCCGCAGAACAACCCCGCCAACCCGCGCTACAAACGGGCGATCGAGCTGTGGCGGCGCATGCCTCGCGGCGTCGTCAACGCCATCGGGCCGGCGCTGGCGCGCCATCTGGGCTGAATCACCGTGACCCCCGACCCGCGCCCGCTTATCGCCCACATCGTCTACCGCTTCGACACCGGTGGGCTCGAGAACGGCCTTGTCAACCTCGTCAACCGGCTGCCGGCCGAGCGCTACCGGCACGCCGTCGTCGCGCTGACGGAGATCACGCAGTTCAGCCGCCGCCTCGAGCGGGGCGACGTCGAGCTAATTGCCCTGCACAAAACGCCCGGGCAAGGGCTGTGGCTGTTCCGGCGCATGCGGGAGTTACTGCGCCGGCTCCGTCCCGCTGTCGTCCACACGCGCAATCTCGCCGCCCTCGAAATGGCGGTGCCGGCGGCCTGGGCCGGCGTGCCGATCCGCCTCCATGGCGAGCACGGCTGGGACGAGCGCGACCTCGATGGCCAGAGCCGCAAGTTCCGCCTTATCCGGCGCGCTTTCCGCCCGTTCGTGCATCACTACGTGGCGCTGTCGCGTCACCTCGAGCGCTACGTCGTCGAGCATGCCGGCGTCGCGTCGCGCGCCGTCACGCAGATCTACAACGGCGTCGACACGGGACGCTTCGCGCCGCCTGCCGAAGCCCCGCAGGCCATCGCCGGCTCGCCTTTCACCGATCCCGGCCTCTGGCGGGTGGGAACGCTCGGCCGACTGCAGCCGGTCAAGAACCAGGTGCTGCTGGCGCAGGCGTTCGCCCGTGCCGTTGCCCTTTCGCCGCCAGCGCGCTGCCGCATGCGACTCGTGGTCGCCGGCGACGGGCCGCTGCGACCCGACGTCGAGCGCGCACTGCGCGAGGGCGGCGTCGCCGAGCTTGCCTGGCTGGCCGGCGCCCGCGACGACGCCCCCGCGCTGCTGCGCGGCCTCGACGCTTTCGTGCTGCCGTCGCGTGCCGAAGGCATCTCCAACACGCTTCTCGAAGCGATGGCGACGGCATTGCCGGTCGTCGCGACCTGCGTCGGCGGCAATGCCGAGCTGCTCGACGACGGCCGCACCGGTCGGCTCGTCGAGAGCGGCGATGTCGAGGCGATGGCGCGTGCGCTGCTCGAAGACTTCGAGCATCCCGACGCGGCGCGCACCCGCGGCCGGGCAGCACGCGCCGAGGTCGAGGCCAGATTCAGCCTCGACCGCATGGTGACCGCGTATGGCGGCCTGTACGACCGGCTGCTCGCCGAGCGGCCCGGTCGCCTCGCGTTAGCGCACCGTTCCAACTGAGGCCGCGAAACATGTGCGGCATCGTCGGCATCTGGGATTCGAAGGGCATGCGGCCTGTCGAGCGCGCAGTGCTGCATCGCATGAACGAATCGCAGCATCACCGCGGTCCGGACGACGGCCGCTTGCATCTCGGGCCTGGCATCGGCCTCGGCCACCGGCGCCTGGCGATCATCGACGTGGCGACCGGCCAGCAGCCGCTCTACAACGAAGACGGCTCGGTCGTCGTCGTCTTCAATGGCGAGATCTACAACTACGCCGAGCTGATCCCCGAGCTGGTGGCGCTCGGCCACGTCTTTCGCACACGCAGCGACACCGAGGTCATCG
>JAYTYH010000491.1:0-7894 GCA_043742485.1 Rhizobacter sp. | reverse complement strand
ATCATCGACCGCTACGGGGCCGACACTGCGCGCCTGTTCGTGATGTTCGCGTCGCCGCCCGAGCAGACGCTCGATTGGAACAACGCCGGCGTCGAGGGCGCGAATCGCTTCCTCAAGCGCCTGTGGAAGTTCGCCGTCAGGCACGGCGCGGCGATGGCGGCGACCAAGCCCGGCGACACGGCGCGCGCCAGCCTGCACGGCCGGGCGCCGGCCCTGCGCCATGAGATCCATTCGCTGCTGCGCCAGATCCGCTACGACTACGAGCGGATGCAATACAACACCGTCGTCTCGGGCGCGATGAAGCTGCTCAACGCGCTCGAGTCTCATGCCGGCGGCGTCGACACCGACGCTGCCGCGCTGCGTGAAGGCTTCGGCGTGCTGCTGCGCGTGCTCTACCCCGTGTGCCCGCATACGACGTGGTCGATCTGGAACGAGCTGCGCTTCGACGGCGAGCTCGGCACCCTGCTCGACGCGCCGTGGCCGGAGGTCGACGAATCGGCGCTGGTGCAGGCCGAGATCGAGCTGATGCTGCAGGTCAACGGCAAGCTGCGCGGCCGCATCACGATCGCCGCCGGCGCCGACGAGAAGACGATCGAAGCCGCGGCGCTCGCCAGTCCGGAATTCGCGAAGTTCGGCGAAGGCCAGGCCGTCAAGCGCATCAAGGTCGTGCCCGGCCGCCTTGTCAACATCGTCGTCTGATGACGACGCGCCGAACCGTCCTCGCCGCGGCGGTCGCGGCGTTGGCAGGCTGCGGCTTCGAGCTGCAGCGGCCGCCGGAGCTGCGTTTCAAGACCATCCAGCTGACGGGATTCCTGCCGCGCTCGCAACTCGAGAGCGAGCTCAGGCGCCGGCTCGACGCCAGCCCGACGACGCGTGTCGTCGAGTCGCTGAAGGACGCACAGGTGGTGCTGCAGGCACTCGCCGAGGCGCGCGAGAAGAGCGTCGTCGCCCAGACCCCCGCCAACCAGATCCGCGAGTTCGAGCTGCGCCTGCGCTTCCGGTTTCAGTTGCGCAGCGCCAGCGGCAAGGACCTCGTGCCCGAGAGCGAGATCCTGCTCAAGAGGTCGCTGACCTACACGGAATCGGCGGCGCTGGCGAAGGAGCAGGAAGAGGCTTTCCTGTATCGCGCCATGCAGACCGACATCGTGTCGCAGGTACTGCGCCGGCTCGCGTCGGTGCAGCTGTTGTGATGCGCGACGCGATGGCGACGCGATCGTTTCCGCGTTGAGGATGCACCGATGCAGCTGCGTGCCGAACAACTCACCGCGCACCTGAAGCGCGAGCTTCGCCCGATCTACACCGTCTGGGGCGACGAGCCTCTGCTGGCGCAGGAAGCCGGCGACGCGGTGCGCGCCGCGGCCCGCGCCGGCGGCTGCAGCGAGCGCCAGGTCCACACCGTGGCCGGCGCCCACTTCGACTGGAGCAGCCTGCTCGGCGCGGCGCAGGCGCTCAGCCTGTTCGCCGACCGCCAGCTGGTCGAGATCCGCATTCCTTCCGGCAAGCCCGGCAAGGACGGCTCGGAGGCGCTGCAACGCTATTGCGAAAGCGCCGAAGCCGGCGGCGGCCGCGACGTCGTCACGCTCGTGCAGCTGCCGAAGCTCGACCGCTCGCAGCAGACGAGCGCGTGGTTCGGCGCGCTCGACCGCAGCGGCGTCACGGTGCGCGTCGACCCGGTCGAGCGCAAGGCGCTGCCGCAGTGGATCGCCGAGCGGCTCGGCGCCAATGGCCAGCGCGTCGCGGCCGGCAGCGACGGTCAGCAGTCGCTCGCCTTCTTCGCCGATCGCGTCGAGGGCAACCTGCTCGCCGCGCACCAGGAGATCCAGAAACTCGGCCTGCTCTATCCCGCCGGCGAACTCAGCTTCGCGCAGATCGAGGCCGCGGTGCTCAATGTGGCCCGCTACGACGTCTTCCGGCTCGGCGAGGCCGTCCTTGCCGGCCAGACCGCGCGCGCACTGCGCATGCTCGAAGGCCTGCAGGCCGAGGGCGAAGCCGCGGCCTTCGTGCACTGGACGCTGGCCGAAGACATCCGCAGCCTGAAGCGCGTCAAGGACGCGCTGGGCGCCGGCCGGCCGTTGCCGCTGGCCTTGCGCGAGGCCCGTGTCTGGGGCGCCAAGGAGCGCATTTTCGAGCGCGCCGTGATGCTCATCAGCGAGACCGCGCTGGCGCAGCTGCTCGACGCAGCCCAGGTCTGCGATGGCCTCGTCAAGGGTCTGAAGCACCCCGACTGGCCGCTCGATCCGTGGCAGGGCTTGAGGCGGCTGGTGCTGCTGCTCGTCGAGCACACGGCGCGCGCCGGCAGCCGGCCGACGGTCCGCCTCGCGCTCTTGCCCTAGCGAAGCGGCTCGCCCGCCGGCGCCGCCGTGTCGAGCACGGCGTCGAGGGCGAGCTCCAACGCCCGCGTGACGGAGTGAACCCGGATCGCGGTGCGATCACCGCTCGCCTGCAGCAAGGTTGCACGGGCTGCGCTCCCGCGCTCGCAGACGGCGAGCCAGACCGTGCCGACCGGCTTGGCCGACGTGCCGCCGCCGGGGCCGGCGACGCCCGTGACGGCGACGGCGAAGCGTGCCGGCGATGCGCGCAGCGCGCCCTCGGCCATCGCCCGCGCCACTTCTGCACTGACGGCGCCGTGCCCGTCGATGAGGTCGGCCGCGACACCGAGCAGCTCGGTTTTGGCAGCGTTCGAGTAGCTGACGATGCCACGCTCGAACCACGTGCTCGAGCCGGCCAGCGAAGTGCAGGCCGCGGCGACCAGGCCGCCGGTGCACGACTCGGCGGTCGTGAGCATCGCACTGCGTGCACCCAGCGCCGAGGCGAGTCGCTCGACCGTCTCGGCGACCTGCGGATCGACGACCATCACATGAACTTCCAGATCGCGATCACGAGCAACGCGCACAGCGCCGCGACGAAATCATCGAACAGGATGCCGAAGCCCTGCGCCCAACCGATGGGCTGGTCGCGACGCTGCTTGAAGAGCTGGTCGGCCCAGGCGACGGGGCCGGGTTTGGCGGCGTCGAAGGCACGAAAGAGCACGAAAGAGACGGCCTGCGCCGTGAAGCTGGCCGGCGTCACCAGCCACAGTATGGCCCAGAAGGCGACGATCTCGTCCCACACGACGGCCGATGGATCGGCCTGGGCGAGATGGCGCGCCGTCACCGTGCAAGCCCACCAGCCGACGAGCGTGGCAACGACGATGAGCACCATGTGGGCGGCGTCGTTCATCAGCGGCGCGAACAGCGCGAAGGCGAGCCAGGCCCACAAGGTTCCCGCGGTGCCCGGCGCCTTGGGGGCGAGGCCGCTGCCGAAGCCGAGCGCGATCAGATGCGCAGGATGGGCGACCAGAAAGCGCCACCCCGGCGTGCGGGCCACGCCCTGCATGGGTCGGTTCAGGGCCTGTTCGTCGATGCTCATGCGGGGGCCCTTTGGGCTGTCAGGCGCGGAAGTGATCGAACGACGCCACGTCGGCCGCGACCACCCGGCCATCGCTCTCGACCAGACGCAGTCCGCTGCCGGCCTCGATGCGGCCGATGCGCGACACCGCGACGCCGGCCAGCGCCGCAGCCTCGGCGACCTCGGCGCGGCGCCCGGGCGGCGCCGTGAAGACGAGCTCGTAGTCGTCGCCGCCGGCGAGCAGGCATTCGCGTTGCACGGCGGCCGGCTGGCCCAGAAGCGCCGCACTGCGCGGCAGGTCGTCGAGGACGACGACGGCGCCGACGCCCGAGCGCCGCAGGATGTGACACAGGTCGCCGGCGAGGCCGTCGGAGACATCGATGGCGCTGGTCGCGATGCCGTGCAGGGCCAGGCCGAGGGCGACGCGCGGCTCGGGCAACTCCATGGCGCGCCGCGCGGCGGCGAAGGCGCGCTCCTCGAGCGAGAGCGTGCCGCGAAAGACCTCGAGCGCCAGGCGCGCGTCGCCAAGGGTGCCGCTGACGTGGATGTCGTCGCCGGCGCGCGCTCCGGAACGCAGCAGCGCCGCGGCCGGCGCAACCTCGCCGAACACGGTGATGCAGATCGCCAGCGGCCCGCGCGTCGTGTCGCCGCCGACGATCTCGCAGTCGTGCCGGTCGGCGAGCGCGAACAGGCCGCTCGCGAAGCCGGCGAGAAAGACTTCATCGACGTGCGGCAGGGCCAACGCCAGGCTGAAGGCCAGCGGCCGCGCACCGCAGGCGGCGAGGTCGCTGAGGTTGACGGCGAGGGCCTTGTGGCCGAGGCGGTCGGGCGCAACGGTCGAGAGGAAATGGCGGCCCTCGATCAGCATGTCGCACGAGATGGCGAGCGACATGCCCGGCGCTGGAGTCAGCAGGGCGCAGTCGTCGCCGATGCCGAGCGTGGCTCGGCGCGCGAGCCGCGTGAAGTAGCGCTCGATCAGCTCGAATTCTCCGAGGGTGGCCATGGCGCGGCGATTATCGACGCCGGTCGGAGACCGGGAAACATCCGGGGCCAGGGCCGTTGCAGTCTGCAATGATGGCCGGCTGCCGCTCGTGCGGCACTCTCGAAACGACTCCTCATCCGAGGCTGACCACAACATGTCTAGTTCCGAACAGAAAGCCGCCGAGCTGCGCCGTGCCGCGCTCGACTATCACGAGTTTCCGACGCCGGGCAAGGTCGCCATCGCGGCGACCAAGCAGCTCGTCAATCAGCACGACCTGGCGCTGGCCTACTCGCCCGGTGTCGCCGCGGCCTGCGAGGAGATCGTGGCCGATCCTGCGAACGCGTTTCGCTACACGTCGCGTGGCAACCTCGTGGCGGTGATCACCAACGGCACGGCGGTACTCGGGCTCGGCGACATCGGGCCGCTCGCGGCCAAGCCGGTGATGGAAGGCAAGGCCGTCCTCTTCAAGAAATTCGCCGGGATCGACGTCTTCGACATCGAGGTGAACCAGAAAGACCTCGACAAGCTGATCGACCTCATCGCCGCGCTCGAACCGACCTTTGGCGGCATCAACCTCGAGGACATCAAGGCGCCGGACTGCTTCTATGTCGAGCGGGCGCTGCGTTCGCGCATGAAGATCCCGGTCTTCCACGACGACCAGCACGGCACCGCGATCGTGGTCGGCGCCGGCGTGCTCAACGCGCTCAAGGTGAGCGGCAAGAAGATGGACGAGGTCAAGCTCGTCACCTCGGGCGCCGGTGCCGCGGCGCTCGCCTGCCTCGGCCTGCTCGTCAAGCTCGGCATTCCGCGCCACAACATCTGGGTCACCGACCTCGCCGGCGTCGTCTATGAGGGCCGCAGCGAGCTGATGGACGAAGACAAGATCGTCTACGCGCAAGACACGGCGCATCGCACGCTGGCCGACGTGATCGCCGGCGCCGATATCTTCCTCGGCCTGTCGGCGGCCGGCGTGTTGAAACCAGCGATGGTCGCGACGATGCGGGCCAATCCGGTGATCTTCGCCCTCGCCAACCCGATGCCGGAAATCCTGCCGGAAGAAGTGCACTCGGTGCGCCAGGACGCGATCGTCGCCACCGGCCGCACCGACTATCCGAACCAGATCAACAACGTCCTCTGCTTCCCGTACATCTTTCGCGGCGCCCTCGATTCGGGTGCGACGACGATCACCGTCGAGATGGAGATCGCCGCGGTGCATGCGATCGCCGATCTCGCCCAGGCCGAGCAGAGCGAGGTCGTGACGGCCGCCTACGCCGGCGCAAGCTTGAGCTTCGGCCGCGAGTACCTGATTCCGAAGCCGTTCGATCCGCGCCTGATGATGCGCATCGCCCCCGCCGTGGCGCAGGCGGCGGCCGACTCGGGCGTCGCGGCCCGTCCGATCGCCGACATGGAGGCCTACCGCGCCAAGCTGCAGACCTTCGTCTATGCCTCGGGCACGACGATGCGGCCGATCTTCACGCTCGCCAAGACGGCGCTGAAGAAGCGGATCGCCTTCGCCGAGGGCGAGGAGGAACGCGTGCTGCGCGCGGTGCAGGTCGTGGTCGACGAGAACCTGGCCCGGCCGACGCTTATCGGCCGCCCGGAAATCATTGCCCAGCGCATCGCCAAGTTTGGCCTGCGCCTGCAGGCTGAGCGCGACTACGACCTCGTCAACACCGAGAACGACCATCGTTTTCGCGACTACTGGCAGACGTATCACCGCATGACGGTGCGCAAGGGCGTGACCGCACAGCTGGCCAAGATCGAGATGCGGCGGCGGCTGACGCTGATCGGGTCGATGCTGCTCAAGACGGGCGAGGTCGATGGCATGCTGTGCGGCACATGGGGCTCGACCACGATGCATCTGCACTACATCGATCAGGTCATCGGCCTGCGTGAAGGTGCCAAGACCTACGCCTGCATGAACGGCCTGATCCTTCCAAGCCGGCAGATCATGCTCGTCGACACCCACGTCAATTACGACCCGACCGCCGAGCAGGTAGCCGAGATCACGGTCATGGCCGCCGAAGAAATGATGCGCTTCGGCATCCGGCCGAAGGCGGCACTGCTCTCGCACAGCAACTTCGGCTCGAGCAGCCAGCCCTCGGCCGTGAAGATGCGCGACGCGCTCGAGATTCTGAGGGCGCGGGCGAGCTGGCTCGAGGTCGACGGCGAGATGCACGGCGACACCGCGCTCGACGCCCACTACCGCCACGAGCTGATGCCGGAAAGCCCGCTGACCGGCGAGGCCAACCTGCTGGTGCTGCCGAACATCGATGCTGCCAACATCGCCTACAACCTGCTCAAGACGGCGGCCGGCGGCGGAATCGCCATCGGCCCGGTGCTTCTTGGTGCAGCACAGCCGGTGCACATCCTGACGCCGTCCGCAACGGTGCGTCGCATCATCAACATGACTGCGCTGACGGTGGCTGACGCCAACGCCGCGCGCTGATCCACGGCGTCTGACTTAATTTGTTCACCATGGAATATGTAATGCTATCCATCCCTGTATCGAAAGCAGGCACACACTTAATCCCCTGAAACCGTGCCCAAAAATGTGGCAGGTGCTTGAGGTTTGCGGCCCGATTCGGTAACATCTACCCATCGTTAGCTCAGGGATTTCCCGTGGTTTTCTTAGGTCGGCCGCAGCCGTGGCGGTCACTGCTCCGTTGGGGGGCGGGGATCGGCGTCGCAGGGTTGCTGGCTTTCACATCGGTGCAGGCGAGAGAAGCCAGCGCCGTCGACGTCCCCCTTGCGCAGCTTTCCTTGGAAGCGCAGAACGTGCACCGGCAGATCCGTGCTGGCGGGCCCTTCGCCTATCCGAAAGATGGCATCGTGTTCGCCAATCGCGAGCGCTTGCTGCCGATCGAACCGCGTGGGTTCTATCGTGAATACACCGTCGCCAGGCCGGGCGGCCGCGACCGCGGCGCCCGCCGCATCGTCTGTGGCGGTCAGGTCGCGACGGCACCGAAGGCCTGCTACTACACCGTGGATCACTACGCCACTTTCAGACGCATCACACCATGAGTGCGGTCCCGATTTTTTTTGAACAGGAGGAACGCGACATGCTCTTGCAGACAGTCCGTCCAAACATCGTGCAATCGATCCGCGCCTATCGCGTGGAGGATCTGATGCAGGCGGCCAGCGAGGCCGACCAGCATTTCCTCTATGCGAATCTGACCGCGGCCCAATCCAAACAGGACGTTCTCGACAACATCGCCCAGGCGTTCCTGTTTCCGCTCCACTTCGGCAAGAACCTCGACGCATTGTTCGACTGCATGACGGACCTGGTCCACAAGTCGGGCGCGCAACCCGGCTTCGTGGTCGTGCTGGAGCAGCTCCCCGACAACCCGCGTTTCGACCGGGAAGCGCGCGAGCAGTTGCTTGACGTGTTTCGTGATGCGGCCGATTTTTGGGCGGAGCGCAAAGTACCGTTCAGGTGCTTCTATTCTTTTCAGTAGCCCGCTCCCAGGAACAAGGGTCATGGGAGCGGGCGACGGAAACGGCCCAGAACACGAACGCCAAACC
>JAYTYH010000490.1:0-2503 GCA_043742485.1 Rhizobacter sp. | reverse complement strand
CGCTGCACGAACTCGTCGCGGTACTCCTCGTTGCGCTCTTTGTAGCGCTGCTCGACTCTGACGATCTGCGCCGGCGCCAGCGTCGGCAACAGCTCGGCGAGCGTCGGCAAGGTGCGTTCGAGGGCGGTGTCGACGCGGCTGCGGATCTCGGTGGCCCAGCCGCACATGCGCTCGGGCGTCGAATCGACGAGCACCTCGGCCGAGGCCCGCGCGAGCAGGTCGGCGTAGTCGGGCAGCTGCGTGCGCCGGTTCCAGGCGAACCATTCGTCGAGGGCGGTGCGCATGCGCAGCGACTGGGCATCGTCGAAATCGACGTAGCGATCGAGCCAGCGAAAGGTGAACGGGCTGGCCTGGCCATAGCCGACCTTGATCAGGCTGCAGCCGCCAAGAACGGTGGCGGCCACGAGCGCCAGCGTCGCGATAATCGACGATCGGAACCGGTGGCGAAACGAAGTGGATGTCGGCATGGCTTTGAACATCGTGATCATGGCGGCGGGCAAGGGAACGCGGATGCGTTCGCTGCGGCCGAAGGTGCTGCACACACTCGCGGGTCGACCTTTATTGCAGCATGTTCTCGACGCTGTCGCCGGCCTGGGGGCAACGCGCACCGTCGTCGTCACCGGCCACAGCGCGGCTGAAGTCGAGAAGCGGATGCCCGGCGAAGGCGTCACGTTCGTGCGCCAGCAACCGCAGCTGGGCACCGGCAACGCGCTGCAGCAGGCGGCGCCGCGGCTCGACGACGACGGCGTCACGCTGATCCTCAACGGCGACGTGCCGCTGGTTCGCACCGAGACGCTTTCGGCATTGGTGTCCGCCTGCGCCGGCGAGCGTCTCGCGCTGCTGACGGTGCACCTCGACGACCCGCGCGGCTACGGCCGCATCGTTCGCGGCGGCGCTGGCGCCGACGAAGCGGGCGCCGCCGATGTCCCCATCGACGCCATCGTCGAGGACAAGGACGCGACGCCGGCGCAACGCGACATCGGCGAGGTCTACACCGGCGCCATGGCGGCACCGACGCGGGCCCTGAAGCGCTGGCTGGCCGCCCTGCGCAACGACAACGCTGCGGGCGAGTACTACCTGACTGACGTGGTCGCGATGGCGGTCGCAGAAGGCATCGCGGTCACCGGCGTCGCCGCCGTCAGCGAAACCGAGGTGCTCGGCGTCAACAGCCCGCTGCAACTCGCCGATCTCGAGCGTCGACATCAGCTCGCCACTGCCGAGCGGTTGATGAGCGAAGGCGTTCGCCTGGCCGACCCGGCCCGCCTCGACGTCCGCGGTGAGCTCGTCTGCGGCAGCGACGTCGAGATCGACGTCGGTTGCATCTTCGAGGGCCGCGTCGAGCTCGGCGATGGCGTTCGTGTCGGCGCCTATTGCGTGATCCGCAACGCCACCGTCGCCGCCGGCGCCACGCTGCGGCCGTATTCGCACATCGACGGCGAAAGCCTCGGCGTGCGCGTCGGTGCCGGCGCCATCGTCGGCCCGTTCGCGCGGCTGCGCGGCGGCGCGGTGCTCGGCGAGAACGTCCACATCGGCAACTTCGTCGAGGTCAAGAACGCCACGCTCGCCGCCGGCGCCAAGGCCAACCATCTTGCCTACATCGGCGACGCTGACCTCGGCGAGCGCGTCAACTTCGGTGCCGGTGCGATCACCGCCAACTACGACGGCGCCCGCAAGCACCGCACGACCATCGGCGCCGACGCCCACATCGGCAGCAATTCGGTGCTGGTGGCGCCGGTCGAGATCGGTGCCGGCGCGACCATCGGCGCCGCCTCCACGATCTCGCGCGCTGCGCCCGCCGGCCAGCTCACCGTGGCCCGCGCCCGCGCCGTCACGCTGGCCGGCTGGAAGCGCCCGACGAAGGGCTGAGCACGGCAGTGGCGCCTGGCTCGCCCGGAGCGGCGTCGGCCGCGGTCACGGCCAGGCAGAGGTCGGTCCAGGCCTTGGCCTTCTCCTCGGGATGACGCAACAGAAAGGCCAGCGGGCAGGTCACGATCACCACGGTGCCGGCATGCGTGTGGCGACGGCCGCGCAGGGCGCCGAGCGGCTCGTCGGTCGAGAGCAGGGCTTGCGCGGCGCTGCGGCCGAGCGCGACGATGCAGCGTGGCTGCACCACCTCGACGGTGCTTCGCAGCCGCTCACCGAGGTCGGCGTCGGCCGCTGCGCCAGCGGGCCGGTCGGCCAGCGCCAACACCGCTGCACGGTCCGCCCGCGTCGGTGCGCTGCGAGCGACGCCGATGGCGCGCAGCATGTTGTCGAGCAGCTGGGCCTGCACCTCGTCGAGCGGCTCGCCGACGAAGAGCCAGTCGGCCGCAACGACCGACGCGATCGATGCGATCGGGAGCGCGGCCCGCACGTCGGCTCGACGATCGGAGACAGCGACAGCGACAGCGACGGCGGCGGCCCCGGCCACAGCGACGGTTTCGACCGCGACCTCGACGACGTCGGCCTGCGGACCGGCCTCGGCGGCGGTCATTGCCTCGCGCTCCCAGAGCCGCACGCCCAT
>JAYTYH010000489.1:0-1715 GCA_043742485.1 Rhizobacter sp. | reverse complement strand
CAGTCGACCAGCGGCGCCCACAGGAATTTCACCGTCCAGGCCAGCCCAAGCAGCGACAGCAGGCCGATGTCGGCCAGGTTGACGCCCTGCTGGCGAAAGTAGACCGGAAAGATGTCGAAGAAGACGCCGAGCGGCAGCCCTTCGCTGAAATAGAGCAGCGCGACCCAGAACAGCTTGCGCCGGTAGACCGGCGGCGCAGCGGCGGCGGCAGCTTCGGTCATCGGCCGCGGGACGACGCGCAACCCCGTCGCCGGCGCCCCGCCACCGCGGCATGCGGCGATTTCATGCGCCGAGGCCCTCCACCGGCGACTTCGCGGTCTTGTCCGCCGCCATCCGAACTTGGTCGGCCTTGCGGTCGGCGTCGACGCGCTGCGCGCTCGGCCGCGGTGCGATCGTCTTCACATAGGCTTTCCAGTCGACGCCGCCGGCAGCGAGCAGGTCCTCGCCAAGCACCAGCTTGGTCGACAGCGCCACCAGCGGCAGGCTCACGTAACCGGCGCAGTCGGCCTGCGTGAAGGTGTCGCCGCCGAGGTACGGCGCGAATCTGGCCAGGCGCCGGAAGGCGGCGATGTTCTTCGTCAGCAGCTTCCCGACGCGCGTCTTCGTGCTTTCGCTGGCCTGAGCGCCGAAGAACGCCTGGCCGTACAGATCGCGGGCCACCAGCTCGAGATGCAGGTCGACGAAGGTGACAAGCTCGGCCATCTTGGCGCGCGCCCACGGATCGGCCGACACCAGCGGCGGCTCGGGCCAGGCGGCCTCCAGGTAGTCGACGATGGCTTGGCTCTCGCACAGCGCGCCGTGCGGCGTGCGGATGAACGGCACCTTGCCGAGCGGCGACGCGCCGAGCACCGCCTCGTCGGCCGAGCCCGCGGCGATGCGCTCCTCGACGAACGGCACGTTCTTCTCCAGCAGCACCAGCTTGACCTTGTTGTAGTAGTTCGAAAGCGGGAATCCGCACAACGTCAACATCGTTTTTCTCCTGGGTGGGTTGCGGTTCGGGACGGCGCGGCGAGTCTATTCGCGGCGATGCCGGCGGCTGGTGCCCGAGGCGACAATCCCGGCCGTGCGCCGACCGTCCCCCCGTCTCCATCCACGCCGTGGCCACCGTGCCGCCCAGCCATGAGCGCCGCGCTGCCGGCGCTGATCCTCGCCGCCGGGCGCGGCGAGCGCATGCGGCCGCTGACCGACACCGTGCCCAAGCCGCTGCTGGCCGTGCGCGGCAAGCCGCTGATCGAATGGCACCTCGAAGCGCTGGCGCGTGACGGCGTGCGCGAGGTCGTCGTCAACACCGCCTGGCTCGAAGAGCAGATCGTCGACACCCTCGGCGACGGCGCACGCTGGGGGCTGCACCTCCGTTTCTCGCGCGAAGGCCGCGACCACGGCGGCGCGCTCGAAACCGCCGGCGGCATCGCCAAGGCGCTGCCGTGGCTGGGCGAATGCTTCTGGATCGTCGCCGGTGACGTTTTCCTGCCGGGCTTTCGCTTCGACGTGGCTACGGGAGCCCGCTTCGCTGCTTCCGACCGGCTGGCCCACCTGTGGCTGGTGCCGAACGCGCCGCACCACCCGCGTGGCGATTTCGGCATCGACGCGCGCGGCCTGGCTTCGCTCGACGCCCGGCCGTGGCTCACCTGGGCCAGCGTCGGCCTGATGCGCGCCGGGCTCGTCGACAGCGCGGTGCCGGGCCAGCGCTCGCCGCTGCGCCCGCACCTGCACGC
>JAYTYH010000488.1:0-2487 GCA_043742485.1 Rhizobacter sp. | reverse complement strand
AGTCGGTCTGCCGCGCCACCGTGTCCTGCAGCCAGGTAAAGAGCGCGGCGCCGACCCATGGGCCGGAGACGGCCTGGATGCCGCCGAGCAGCACCATGACGAGGCCGTCGACCGACTTGCCGACGCCGAGCGTCTCCGGCGAGATCGTGCCCTTGGCGAAGGCGAACAGCGACCCCGCCAGGCCGGCGATCGTGCCGGCGACCACGAACGCAATCCACTGCAAGCGGGGCACGCGGATGCCGATGGCCGCGGCCCGCACCGGCGAGTCGCGGCTGGCGCGCAGCGCGAGGCCGATCGGCGCGTGCAGCATCTTCACGAGCAGGCCGCAGCCGGCGATGGTGGAGGCGAGCACGAGCAGGTAGTAGGCCGGCTTCGGCGCCAGCCAGGTCGATGGCCAGATGCCGACGAGGCCGTTGCTGCCGCCGGTGAGCGCATCCCACTGGAACACGACCGACCAGACGATCTGCGCGAAGGCGAGCGTGAGCATCGCCAGGTACACGCCGGACAGGCGCACGCAGAACCAGCCGAACACGAAAGCACCGGCGGCAGCGAGCAAGGGCGCGAGCAGCAACGATGCTTCCATCGGCAGGCCGAGCGCCTTGAAGCAGAGCGCGGCGCCGTAGGCACCGAGTCCGAAGTAGGCGGCGTGGCCGAACGAGTGCATGCCCGAGGGTCCCATCAGGAAGTGCAGGCTGGCCGCGAACAGCACGGCGATGAGCAGGTCGATCATCAGCACCAGCGCGTAGGGTGCCGGGCCGTTCAGGAAAGCGACGAGCACCAGCGCCGCGAGCCCGACCCAGCCCGCGTTGCGCCACCTGGCGGGCAGCGGCCGCAGCGGCTGCTCCAGCGCCGCCGCGCCGCGCACCGCGCCCTGCGGCTTGCCGAACAGGCCCCACGGCCGCCAGACGAGCACCACCGCCATCACCAGGAACTCGGCGACGAGCGTGAGCTTGCTGAGCGGAAACGGCGCTCCGAAGACGCTGACCTCGCCGGCGGCGATGCAGGCTGCCTTCACCATCGCGATCAAGATCGCCGCCACGAAAGCGCCGCCGATCGAGCCCATGCCGCCGACGACGACGACGACAAACGCTTCGCCGATCAGGGCGAGATCGAGGTTGAGGTTGGCCGGCTCGTGCGGCATCGCCAGGGCGCCGCCGAGTGCGGCGAGAAAGGTGCCGAGCGCGAACACCGAAGTGAAGAGCCAGCGCTGGTTGACGCCGAGGGCGCCGACCATCTCGCGGTCCTGGGTGGCGGCGCGCACGAGCAGGCCCCAGCGCGTGCGCGTGAGCAGCAGCCACAAGGCGGCGAGCACGACGGGGCCCACGAAGATCGAGAAGATGTCGTAGCTCGGAAAGCGCTGGCCGAGTAGCGCCACCGAGCCCGCCATGCCCGGCGCCTTCGGGCCGAGCAGGTCGTCGGGGCCCCAGACCCAGAGCGCAGCGTCGCGGATCACGAGCACGAGCGCGAAGGTGGCGAGCAGCTGGTAGAGCTCGGGCGCGCCGTAGAGGCGGCGCAGCAGGAGCGCCTCGATCAACGCGCCGAGCGCGGCGACGAGCAGCGCCGCGAGCAGCACGCTGCCCCACCAGCCGAGCGGGCCAGCGCCGAACTGCGTCGTCAGGGCGACGGCCGCGTACAGGCCGAGCATGTAAAACGAGCCGTGCGCGAAGTTGACGATCCGGGTGACTCCGAAAATCAACGACAGGCCGCTGCCGACGAGGAACAACGCCGACGCCGAAGCCAGGCCCGTCAGGACCTGGAGGACGATCGAGGAGACGGTCAAAAAGGCGCTGCGGGAAAATGCCGGTCAGTCGGCCGGCCGCAGTTTCTTCACTTCCTCGTCGCTCGGCAGGTACTTGGCGCCGTCGAGGTAGACGTAGTCGACCATCACGCCCTTGCCGCCTTCGAGCTTGGTCTTGCCGAGGTAGGCGCCCATCGTCGACTGGTGGTCGATGGCGCGGTAGGTCACCTTGCCGAGCGGCGACATGAACGTGAGGCCACTGAAGGCGGCGATCAGCTTCTCGGTGTCGGTCGACTTCGCTCGTCTGATGCCCTCGGCGATGGAAATGATGGTCGAATAGCCGACCACCGAGCCGAGCTTGGGGTACTCGTTGTACTTCCTGAAGTAGGCGAGGAAGAACTTCTTGTGCTCGTCGGTCTGGATGCCGTAGTACGGGTAGCCGGTGACGATCCAGCCGACCGGCGCCTCCTCCTTCAGCGGCTCGAGGTATTCCGGCTCGCCGGTAAGCAGGCTGACGACGTCGCGGCCCTTGAAGAGCTCGCGGGTGTTGCCTTCGCGCACGAACTTCGAAAGGTCGGCACCGAACAGCACGTTGAAGATCGCGTCGGGCTTGGCGTCGTTGAGCGCCTGGACGACGGCGCCGGCCTCGATGCGGCCGAGCGGCGTCGCCTGGTCGGGCAGGAACTCGACGTCGGGCTGGAGCTTCTTCAGCATCGCCTTGAAGGTGGCCGCCGCCGACTGACCGTATT
>JAYTYH010000487.1:0-2400 GCA_043742485.1 Rhizobacter sp. | reverse complement strand
GACAGTGAAGCTGCCGAAATACGCCATGTCCTTGACGACGCCTCGGGCCAGGTTGACGCCGCCGGCGGCATCGGCATCGCCGGCATCGTTGACGCGGGTGATGCGGATCTTCTCCGGGCGCAATGCCACCGTCACCGCGGCACCCACCGCGGCATCGATACCGTGGCCGATGCGATGAAGAACGTCGCCGCAGTCGACGACGGCGTGATCGACACCGGCCTCCGTGACCTGGCCTTCCATCAGGTTGACGTTGCCGATGAAGTCGGCCACGAAGCGGCTGGCCGGTGCCTCGTAGATCTCTGCCGGCGCCCCGACCTGCAGGAAGCGGCCTTCGCTCATGACGGCGATGCGCGAGGCCATCGTCATCGCCTCTTCCTGGTCGTGCGTGACCATCACGCAGGTGACGCCGACATCGTGGACGATGTTGGCGAGCTCGAACTGGGTCTCTTCGCGCAGCTTCTTGTCGAGTGCGCCGAGCGGCTCGTCGAGCAACAGCAGCTGCGGCTTCTTGGCGAGGCTGCGCGCCAGCGCCACCCGCTGCTGCTGCCCGCCGGAGAGTTGATGCGGCTTGCGCCGGGCGAAGGCGCCGAGCTGCACCAGGTTCAGCATCGCGTCGACGCGCGCCGCGACTTCGTCTTTGGCCAGGCCGTCGCGGCGCAGGCCGAAGGCGATGTTGTCGAAGACCGAGAGATGCGGAAAGAGCGCGTAGCTCTGGAACATCATGTTCATCGGCCGCGCGTACGGCGGCAAGCCGGCGAGGTCGAGGCCGGCAAGGGTGATGGTGCCGGAGGTCGGCGTCTCGAAGCCGGCGAGCATGCGCAGCAGCGTCGTCTTGCCGCAGCCCGACGGGCCGAGCAGGGCGAACACCTCGCCCTTGGCGATGTCGATGGAGACATCGTCGACGGCGCGGTGGCCGTCGAAATCCTTGACGATGTTCCTGATCTGGAGAAAGGCGTCGGCGGTCATCGCTCGGCTGGCGACTCGCGGCCGCTTCTCATCCTGGCGCCGGAGGCGCCAGGACTCAGTGCGTCTTCAGAACGTCGGCGATCGTGCTAATGGCCTGGTCGATGTGCGTTTCCTCGACGATGAGCGGCGGCGAGAGGGCGATGATGTCGCCCGTCGTGCGGATGAGCACGCCACGCTCGAAGCACTCGCGAAAGACGTCGAAGGCGCGCTTGCCCGGGCTGCCGGCAATCGGCTGCAGCTCGATCGCGCCGACTAGGCCGATATTGCGGATGTCGATGACGCCGGGTGATTCGCACAGCGAATGCAGCGCGTGCTCGAACGCCGGCGCCATCTTCGCGGCGCGCGTCAGCAGGCCTTCTTCGACATAGGTCTCGAGGGTGCCGAGCGAGGCCGCGCAGGCAAGCGGATGGGCCGAGTAGGTGTAGCCGTGCGGGAACTCGACCAGGTGCTCAGGACCGGTCATGAACACATCGTGGATGGCGCTCTTCGCGAACACCGCGCCCATCGGCACGCAGCCGTTGGTGATGCCCTTGGCGGCTGTCATGAGGTCGGGCGTGACGTTGAAGTGCGTCGCCGCAAACGCCGACCCGAGGCGGCCGAAGCCGGTGATGACCTCGTCGAAGATGAGCAGGATGCCATGCTTGTCGCAGATGGCGCGCAGCCGCTCGAGGTAGCCCTTGGGCGGGATCAGCACGCCGGTCGAGCCGGCGACGGGCTCGACGATCACCGCGGCGATGGTCGAGGCGTCGTGCAGGGCGACGATGCGCTCGAGGTCGTCGGCCAGCTCGGCGCCATGCTCGGGAAGGCCGCGCGAGAAGGCGTTTCTACCGAGGTCGTGCGTGTGGCGCATGTGGTCGACGCCGCCGAGCATGCCGCCGAAGGTCTTGCGGTTGCCGGCGATGCCGCCGACGGAGATGCCGCCGAAGTTGACGCCGTGGTAGCCGCGCTCGCGGCCGATCAGGCGTGTGCGCTGGCCTTCGCCGCGGGCGCGGTGATAGGCGATGGCCATCTTCAGTGCTGTCTCAACCGCTTCCGAGCCCGAGTTGGTGAAGAAGACCTTGTCGAGGCCGGCCGGCGTGAGTTGGACCAGTTTTTCGGCGAGCTCGAAGGCTTTCGGATGGGCCATGTTGAAGGGCGGCGCGAAATCCATTTCGGCCGCTTGCTCGGCGATGGCGCGAACGATCTTCGGCCGCGAATGACCGGCGTTGACGCACCACAGGCCGGCAACGGCGTCCAGCACCTGGCGGCCCTCGGGCGTCCAGTAGTGCATGTCCTTGGCTTTGGCCAGCATTCGTGGCGCGCTCTTGAACTGGCGGCTCGCCGTGAACGGCATCCAGTAGGCCTCGAGGCTCGCAGGCGCGTTGCCTGCCTTGCCTTGGACATTGGTGCTGGCGGCGGCAGGGTTCGGATCCTTGTGCATGCTGGTCCCCTTGT
>JAYTYH010000486.1:0-1579 GCA_043742485.1 Rhizobacter sp. | reverse complement strand
CGATGTCGAGGTGCAGCGTTGCCAGCACGCCTTCGACGCTGAGCTTCCAGTGCCGGTAGGCGGAGGGCTCGGTGCGGAAGTCGACACGCGGCGGGGTCGTTGTCTCAGTCATGTCGGCTCCTGACATTGCATGATATTGCGCGCGGCTACTCCCGGTCAAGCGATGATATGCACTTTTATGCATGTATCGGGCAGAGCGGCTCAGACCATCTCGACCCGGCGCGCGACGCCGGCGACCAGCCGGCGCAGGCCGGCGACGCTCTGCGCCACCGTCTTGCCGCTGGTGTCGAGGACGAGATCGGCCTTGGCATAGAAGGCCTCGCGGCCGACCAGGATGCGGCGCAGGTCTTCCATCGCCTCGCGGCTGGCCGCCATCGGCCGCGTGTCGCCTTGTGCCGTGACGCGCGCCATGTGCTCCTCGGGCGCGGCCTGCAGCCAGACCGTGGTGCAGCGCGTCAGCAACTGGTTGAAGGTGGCCGGCTCGGCGACGATCCCGCCTGGCGTCGCGATCACCGCTTCGGCGTGCAGGCCGAGCGTCTCGTCGAGGGCGCGGCGCTCGTAGCGGCGGTAGGCGTTGCTGCCGTAGAGATCGTGGATCTCGCGGATGCTGCAGCCCGCGGTCTTCTCGATCGCGCGGCTGAGCTCGATGAAGGGCACGTCCATCGCCTCGGCCAGACGCTGGCCGAGCGTCGACTTGCCGGCACCGCGCAAGCCGACCAGGGCGATGCGGCGGCTCCGTGAGCGCTCGCTCTCTTCGGCCGGTGTGGCGCCGAACAACTCGCCGAGCGCGATGCGGGCCTGCCGCAGCTCAGCCTCGGTACGGCCACGCAGCGCCTCACGGATCATCAGCCACTCGGGCGAGCTGGTGGAGACATCGCCAGCAAGCTCCGCCACCGACGAGTCGAGTGCCGCCGCGACCTGCTGCAGCACCAGGATCGAAGCATTGCCGATGCCGTATTCGAGATTGGCGAGGTGGCGTTCGGAGACCGCGGACGCGATCGACACCGCCTTGCGCGTCATGCCGCGCCGGGCCCGCAACATGCGCACGCGCTCACCGAGGGCGACGAGCAAGGGACTGGCGAGCTCACGGCCCGCGGGCCGTTTCGCAGCCGCGACCGACCGTTTCAGCGGGCCCAAATGCAACCGGGGCGCGGGTTTCTTCCCTCTGGAGTCGGCGACCATGCATGCATCATAGTGCCTGCCCGCCACGATCTCCTCCGGATGAACCTGCCCCCCAACTTCGCGGCCCATCTGTTCGCCCTCAACGAAGGCCGCGCCGCCAAGCTCGCCTACGTCGACGACGCCGGCGAGCTTTCTTACGGCGGCCTCGAGGATCGCTCGCGCCGGCTCGCCACTGGCCTCGCCGCGCTCGGCATCCGCCGCGAAGAGCGCGTGCTGCTGCTCATGCTCGACGGCAACGACTGGCCGGTGTGCTTCCTCGGTTGCCTCTACGCCGGGGTGTTGCCGGTGGCCGTCAACACTTTGCTCACGGCCGACGACTACGCCTTCATGCTCGCAAACAGCCGGGCCCAGGCGGTGCTGGTCTCGGGGGCGCTCGCGTCAGTGCTCGCTGCAGCCA
>JAYTYH010000485.1:0-1816 GCA_043742485.1 Rhizobacter sp. | reverse complement strand
GCCGACACCATTCCCGGCATCCGCGTCGTCAAGGCCTTTGCGCAGGAAGGCCGCGAAACCCTGCGCTTCAAAGCAGCCAACCAGAGCAACCTGCAGGTCAACGACCGGCTGAACAAGACCTGGTCGCTGTTCACGCCGACGGTATCGCTGCTGACCGAGATCGGTCTGCTGGTGGTCTGGGCCTTCGGCATCTGGCAGGTATCGAAGCACCAGATCACCGTCGGCGTGCTGACCGCCTTCATCGCCTACATCGGCCGCTTCTATGGCCGGCTCGACTCGATGAGCCGCATCGTCTCGGTGACGCAGAAGGCGGCTGCCGGCGCCAAGCGCATCTTCGACATCCTCGACCATGTGTCGAACGTGCCGGAGCCGGCCGCGCCGGTGCGGCTGACCCGACCGCAGGGCCGCATCGAGCTCGCCGGCATCGGCTTTCGATATGGCAACCGCTCGGTGATCCGCGGGCTGGATCTCGACATCCGGCCCGGAGAGATGATCGGCCTGGTCGGCCACAGCGGCTCGGGCAAGAGCACGCTGGTCAACCTGATCTGCCGCTTCTACGACGTGACCGACGGCGCCATCAAGGTCGACGGCGTCGACATCCGCCGCTACGGCGTGGCCGACTACCGGCGCCACATCGGCCTGGTGCTGCAAGAGCCCTTCCTTTTCTTCGGCACCATCGCCGAAAACATCGCCTACGGCCGCCCCGATGCCAACCGGCAAGACATCGTCGCCGCGGCCCGCGCCGCGCACGCACACGAGTTCATCCTGCGGCTGCCGCAGGGTTACGACTCGCTGGTCGGCGAGCGCGGCCAGGGCCTGTCGGGCGGCGAGCGTCAGCGCATCAGCATCGCGCGCGCCCTGCTGATCGATCCGCGCATCCTGATCCTCGACGAGGCGACCTCGTCAGTGGACACCGAGACCGAGAAGGAAATCCAGAACGCGCTCGACAACCTGGTACATGGGCGCACGACGATCGCCATCGCCCACCGGCTGTCCACCCTGCGCAAGGCCGATCGGCTGGTCGTGATGGACCATGGCCAGATCATCGAGATCGGCCCGCACGACGAGCTGATGGCCCGGCGCGGTGCCTACTGGCGGCTGCACGAGGCACAGGTGCGCCAGGCAGCGGCCGACGAGTGGGAGGCAAACCCCGGCCCCATCGAAACGCCGATGCCCGCTTCAGTGGCCGGCGCATCCAGCCACACCGAGCGGCCAGCATGAACGAAGCGCCCTTTCAGTTGGAGCGTGATGCCCACGGCGTGCTGGTGCTGACCAGCGCCGACGGCGTGCGCCATCCGGGCGTGGTGCCGGCGCGGGCCTTTCCGATCGCGGCGCCGAACGAAGGGCTGTCGCTGGTCGATGGCGACGGCCGCGAGGTGGCCTGGGTCGCGTCGCTCGACGAACTGGCCGTGCCGCTGCGCGCACTGATCGAGGATGAGCTGCTCAGCCGCGAGTTCACACCGGTGGTGCGCCGCATCGTCTCGGTGTCGACGTTTTCAACCCCGAGCATCTGGCAGGTCGAGACCGACCGCGGCATCACCCACTTCGTGCTGAAGGGCGAGGAAGACATCAGGCGCCTGAACGACGGGGCGCTGTGGATCGCCGACAGCCACGGCATTCAGTTCATCGTGCGCGATCGCCGGGTGCTGGACCGGCGGTCGCGCCGCCTGCTGGAACGGTTTCTCTGACATCGCCGCATCACGCGCTCGCGTGAGCGGCACAACGCTCAGGAGCCGCGTTCGATCCAGTCGTCGGTGTCCGGCAGATCCTGCTCGAAGTCGGGCCCGCGATCGAGCAGCGCCTCGAACGACAAGGC
>JAYTYH010000484.1:0-3852 GCA_043742485.1 Rhizobacter sp. | reverse complement strand
GAGGATCAAGAAGCCCGAAGACCTGCGCAGCCGCCAGTGGTTCGGCCGCATGGACCGCGACGGCTTCGCCTACCGCAGCTGGGTCAAGGGCAAGGGCGTGCCCGACGACCAGTTCGACGGCCGGCCGGTGATCGGCATCTGCAACACCTTCAGCGAGCTGACGCCCTGCAACTCGCATTTCCGCACGCTGGCAGAGCAAGTGAAGATCGGTGTCTACGAGGCCGGCGGCTTTCCGCTCGAGTTCCCGGTGATGTCGCTCGGCGAAACCTTGCTGCGGCCGACGGCGATGCTCTACCGCAATCTCGCCAGCATGGACGTGGAAGAGTCGATCCGCGGCAATCCGCTCGACGGCGTCGTGCTGCTGATGGGTTGCGACAAGACCACGCCGTCGCTGGTCATGGGCGCCGCGAGCGTCGATCTGCCGACGATCGGCGTCTCCGGCGGACCGATGCTGTCCGGCAAGTGGCGGGGCGGCGAGCTCGGCTCGGGCACCGGCGTCTGGAGCATGAGCGAGCAGGTCCGGGCCGGCACCTTGAAGATGCAGGACTTCCTCGAGGCCGAGAGCTGCATGCACCGCAGCCACGGCCACTGCATGACGATGGGCACGGCGAGCACGATGGCGTCGATGGTCGAAGCGCTCGGCCTTGGCCTGCCCGGCAACGCCGCCTTCCCGGCGGTTGACGGCCGCCGCAACGTGCTGGCACGAATGGCCGGTCGCCGCGCCGTCGAGGCGGTGCACGAAGACCTCACGATCTCGAAGATCCTGACCCGCGAGGCGTTCGAGAACGCCATCAAGGTGCTGGCCGCGATCGGCGGCTCGACCAACGCCGTGATTCACCTCATCGCCATTGCCGGCCGGCTTGGCGTCAAGCTCGAGATGGAAGACTTCGACCGGCTGGCGAGCGAGTCGCCGTGCCTGGTCAACCTGCAGCCGTCGGGGCAATACCTGATGGAAGACTTCTGCTACGCGGGCGGGTTGCCGGCGGTGATGAAGGAGATTTCTTCGAGCCTGCACCTCGGCGTGATCACCGCCAACGGCGAGACGATGGGCACCAACATCGCCGGTGCCGACAACTGGAACAAGGACGTCATCAAGTCGGTCGCGGCCCCGTTCAAGGAGCACGCCGGCATCGCCGTCCTGCGCGGCAACCTGGCGCCGCGCGGCGCGGTCATCAAGCCGAGTGCGGCGACGCCGGCGCTGATGGTGCACACCGGCCGCGCCGTCGTCTTCGAGTCGATCGAGGACTTCCATTCCCGCATCGACGACGACGCCCTCGACGTCGACGAGAACTGCGTGCTGGTGCTGAAGAACTGCGGCCCCAAGGGCTATCCCGGCATGGCCGAGGTCGGCAACATGCCGCTGCCGCCGAAGATCCTCAAGAAGGGCATCACCGACATGGTCCGCATCAGCGACGCGCGCATGAGCGGCACCGCCTACGGCACGGTGGTGCTGCATACCGCCCCCGAAGCGGCGGCCGGTGGCCCGCTCGCCGTGGTGCAGAACGGCGACATGATCGAGCTCGACGTCCCGAAGCGCCTGCTGAAACTGCACGTGAGCGACGAGGAGCTGGCGCGCCGCCTGGCCGGCTGGAAGGCGCCCGAACCGCCGATGGCCAGCGGCTACTGGAAGCTCTACACCGACCACGTGCTGCAAGCCGACGAAGGCGTCGATCTCGACTTCCTGGTCGGCAAGCGCGGCGCTTTCGTGCCGCGAGACAACCACTGACCGGCTCGGTCCGGCGGAGCTCGCCTCAGCCGCCGAGCTGCCGCCACAGGTAAGTGAAAACGAGCGCCGAGAGGTGGGCACGCTGCGCGTTGTCGGCCGCACCGGCGTGGCCGCCTTCGATGTTCTCGTAGAACAGCACGTCGTTGCCGAGCTCGATCATCCGCGCCGCCATCTTGCGGGCATGGCCGGGGTGGACGCGGTCGTCGCGTGTCGAGGTCGTGAACAGCACCGGCGGATATTTCACGCCCGGCCTGATGTTCTGGTACGGGCTGTAGCGCGAGATGAATGCCCAGTCGGAATCGACATCGGGGTCGCCGTATTCGCCCATCCACGATGCGCCCGCGAGCAGCTTGCTGTAGCGCTTCATGTCGAGCAGCGGCTGTTCGCATACGACAGCGTTGAAGAGGTCGGGGCGCTGCACCATGACCGTGCCGACGAGCAGGCCGCCGTTGCTGCCGCCCTGGATGCCGAGGTGCTTCGGGCTGGTGATCCCGCGTGCGACGAGGTCTTCGGCCACGGCGATGAAGTCGTCGTAGCTCTTCTGCTTGCCGGCCTTCATCGCCGCCTGGTGCCATGCCGGCCCGAACTCGCCGCCGCCGCGGATGTTGGCGACGACCAGGACGCCGCCGCGCGAATACCACTCGGCGCCGTAGGCGCCCGAGTAGAAGGGCTGCATCGAGATCTCGAAGCCGCCGTAACCGTAGAGCAGTGTCGGCACGTCGCCGGGATGCGCGACCGAACTCATGCCCTTCGGCCAGACCATGAAGTAGGGCACGCGCGTGCCGTCCTTCGAGGTCGCGAAGAACTGCTCGGTGTGCATGCCGGTGGCATCGAACAGCGGCGGCCGCGCCTTCAGCGGTTCACGCACGTCGCTGCCGGCGGTGGCGAGGGCCAATGCATCGGGTCGCAGGAAGTCGACGTAGCTGAACAGGTAGCTCTCGGCAAGCGATGCGTCCGAGCTGGCGGCGTGGGCTGGCCGGCCGGCTTCGGCGGGCACGCCGTCGACGAGCGGGTCGTAAAGTGCGGCGATGCCGATCCTGCCGGGGAACGGCGCCTTCACTTCGCGGCGCGTGAAGCCGCCCGGCGTCCGTTTCCATTCCTCGAGCCGGCTCGCCACCTGGTCGAGCACATCGAGGACGAAGTGGTCGCGGGTCGGCGCCCACGACGCCAGCGACCGTGTCGGCGTCGGCGCGAACAAGGCCGTGGCCTGGCGCCGGCCGGCGAGCCAGGCGTCGGCATCGGCGGCGAGCAGCGAACCGGCGGCATAGGTCGAGTCGCCGAGCGTCAGCGGTGAGCGCAACTCGAGCATCAACGTGCCGCGCACGAAGCTCACGACGGCGTCGTCGGGCACGTCGAGCGCGGTCGGCACCTCGCCTCGCAACAGGAAGCGCTTGCTGTTCCAGAAGTCGGTCGAGCGCTGCACGACGGTGCGCTCGAAGCCCGGCGTCGGGTCAACCGAGACGCTCACCGAGACGTCGCGGCGGTTGCCTTCGAAGACGGTCACGGCGTCGGCGAGCGGCGTGCCGCGGTGCCAGCGCTTGACGATGCGCGGGTAGCCCGAATCGGTCATCGAGCCGGGGCCGAAATCGGTGCCGACGTAGACGTTGTCGACGTCGATCCAGTTCAGGCTCGACTTCGCCTCCGGCAGGGTGAAGCCGGCGTCGACAAAGCGCTTGTCGACGCTGTCGAACTCGCGCACGACGGCCGCGTCGGCGCCGCCACGCGAGAGCGAGACGAGGCAATGTCGATAGGCCGGACCGAGGCATTCCATGCCGTGCCAGGTCCAGTTCTCGTGCTCTGCGGCGCCGAGTGCGTCGAGGTCGATCACCGTCTCCCAGGGCACGCTGACCTGCCGGTATTGCGCCAGGGTCGCACGGCGGAGGATGCCGCGGCGATGGCTGTCGTCCTGCCAGAAGTTGTAGAGCCAGTCGCCATGGCGAACGACCTCCGGAATGCGGTCACGCGAGTTGTAGACCTCCAGCACCCTCGCGTAGGCAGGCGCGTAGTCGGCGCGCGTTTCGATGGTGGCGTGCGTCTCGGCGTTGCGCGCGCGTGCCCACTCGAGGGCACGCGGCGAGTCGACGTCTTCGAGCCAGAGGTAGGAATCGGTCATGACGGTGTCCGTG
>JAYTYH010000483.1:0-2307 GCA_043742485.1 Rhizobacter sp. | reverse complement strand
GACTACATCGGCACCATCGGCAGAGTCGCCTTCCTGCCGAAAGGCGATCCGCATGTGCACGGTCTGAGGACCGGTCCGGGGTACATCACCGGGCTGATGCTGCAGTGGCAGGACGGCAAGCAGAAGAACCTGTGGCCGAAGCAACTCGCTTCGGGCGAGCCGAAGTTCCCGGCTTTCGTGAAGCTGCCGCCGCACTGAGCCGAAGCCTCGGGCCCGCATTCGGTGGGCCCGTTTCCTTTCATCCCACGTCACTAGACGGCGGTCGCAAGCGCATGCTCTTCTGGCAGATCCTGATCGATGGCTTCGCCATCAGTGCGCTCTACGCTTTGGGCGCGACCGGTTTTACGCTGATCTTTGGCGTGTCCGGTGTGCTGAACCTGTCGCACGGCGCGATCATGGTCGCTGCAGCCGTGGCGGCCTGGGCCGCCGTTGGCGAGCTGCATCTCAACGCTTACGTGGCGGCGCTGATCGGCGTAGCGGTGGGCATCATCCTCTCGTTCGCGACCTACTTCGCCACGGTGCGGCCGATCCAGCGTTCGCGGCGCATCGTCGAGGCCGAAAAGGAAATCTTCATTCTGACGGCCACGCTGCTCTGGGGCATCATCATCCAGGAGGTGGTCGCGTACCTCTTCACCAACAACGCGAAGACGGTCAGCCCGATCGTGGAAGGCGTGGTCACCCTGTTCGGCGTGCGCACTCCGGCCAACGAGTTCTTCACCGCCGCCGTTTGCTGGATCGTCATCGGCCTGCTCTGGCTGCTCGTCAACAAGACCCGGCGTGGCAAGGCGGTGCTGGCGGCGTCGATGAACCCGCGAGGCGTCACCCTATTGGGTATCGAGCTCTCGGGCATCTACCTCACGGTGTGGGCGGTGTACGGCCTGCTCGGCGGCATCGCCGGCGTGCTGCTCGGCATGTTCCTCGGGGTGAGCTCCTACAGCGTCGGCCCCCTGACGGCCAGCGCGTTCTCGATCGTCGTGTTGGGCGGCCTGGGCAGCGTGTCCGGTTCGCTGATCGCCGCCTACGTGGTCGGCTACCTCGAAACGCTCACGGCGTACATGATCTCACCGGCGTATCGCTCGATTCCTGCGCTGATCCTGTTGATCGTCGTCATGTACGTGCGGCCCCAGGGCTTGTTCGGGCGGCGGTAACGGTGCGCGCCGCGTTCACCTCGAGGCTGCTCTGGATCGGCATCGCTGCCCTCGTCGGTGGCGCGTTGCTGCCGCTGGTCGCTTCGGGCTACGTGCTCGGCCTGCTGACAGTCGCCTACTACACGGCCGTATTCGCGATGTCGTGGGACCTGCTCTTCGGCTTCGCCGGCGAAGTGAACTTCGGCCCGACCTTTCTCATCGGCCTGGGCGCCTATACCGCCGGCATCCTCGATGCGCGACTTGCACCGAACATCTCCATCTGGTTATGCGTCGCGGCCGGAGCGTTCGCCGCAGTGGTTGGAGGCGTTGTCCTCGCGTTGCCGGCGTTGCGCTTGCGCGGCCCGTATTTCGGCCTGATGACGCTGGTCGCGGTGCTCATGCTGCAGAACTTCGTGGTCGTGTTCGCAGGGCTCACCGGCGGCGAGATCGGCCTCTCGGTGCCCGATGTCATGTCGATCGATGCGCACGTCAACTACTGGGTCGCCTTCGGCTTCATGGGCGTCAGCGGTGCCATTCTCTTCGGGCTGTCGCGCTCGGCGATCGGACTCATCCTCCAGGCCAGCGGACAAGACGCCGTACAAGCCGGCGCGCTCGGCTTCAACGTGGCCAAGCACAAGCTCGCCGCGTTCGTCGTCAGCGCGTTCTTCTCCGGGCTGGCGGGCTCGCTGATGGTGTTCTACCTGGGCACCGTATCGGTCGGCACCTTCGTCGACATCTCGGTCGGTGTGCAGGTCATCATCGCAGCCGTTCTCGGCGGTCGGCGCACCGTGATCGGCGCGGCGATCGGCGCCATCTTCCTGATCGGCATGGGCGAGATCCTGCGGCCGCTCGGTGGCCTGGCGACGTTGATCGTCTCCGTGATGGCGCTGCTGGTGATCCTGTTCTTCCCCGACGGCTTCCTCGGCATGCTGCGCGGCCGAAACCGCTCATGAACCGGGCCTCAGCCGAACGCGCGCCGACGGCGCTGCCACCGATGCTCGAGGTGGCCAAACTCACAAAACGCTATGGCGGCCTCGTCGCCGTGAAGGAACTCAGCTTCGTGATCAGGCCGGGCGAGATTCTCGGTTTGATCGGACCGAACGGCTCTGGCAAGTCGACAGCGATGAAGACGATCTTGGGCGTCGAGCAGCCGACATCGGGCTCGGTGAAGCTCGAAGGC
>JAYTYH010000482.1:0-16246 GCA_043742485.1 Rhizobacter sp. | reverse complement strand
CGGCAGCCGGCTCGTCGTCGCTGTCGGCCGCGACGGCGACGCCGGTGAAGCCGAGGCAAAAAATCAGGAGGGCGCCGGCCCGACGGCTCCGCCACGCGCTCTCGATTTCCTGCATCGGTCTCATCGGCCGAGTGTCGCATCGTCAGGCAGCCGTCTTGCCGGCGGCGGCACCGCTCGCTTCCAGCGTGCGCTTCATCGCCACCGGCTCGTAGACTCCCGGCCGTGCCGAACGACCACGACCTCGCCGCCCGCTTCGACCTGAGCCATTTGTCGGCTGCGTTCTACGACGACCCGTTTCCGACCTACCGCGCCTTGCGCGAGCACGAGCCGGTCAAGCGCATGGCCGACGGCAGCGTCTTCCTGACGCGTTACGCCGACATCCTCGCCGTCTACAAGGACGTCGCCACCTTCAGCTCCGACAAGCGCGACGAGTTCGGACCCAAGTACGGCGACTCGCCGCTGTTCGCGCACCACACGACCAGCCTCGTCTTCAACGACCCGCCGCTGCACACGCGCGTGCGCCGGCTCATCGCCGGTGCCCTGACGCCGCGCCACGTGGCGGCGATGCAAGCGCGCCTCGTCGAGCGCGTCGACACGCTGCTCGATGCGATGGCGGTGCGCGGCGCGGGCGCCGAGGTCGACCTGATCGAGGCGTTCGCCAGCGCGATCCCGATCGAGGTCATCGGCAACCTGCTCGCCGTGCCCGAGGACGAACGGGCGCCGCTGCGCGGCTGGTCGCTGGCCATCCTCGGCGCCCTCGAACCGGCCCTGAGCGCCGAACAGCAGGCGCTCGGCAACGCCGCCGTGCGCGAGTTCAGCGCCTACCTCGAAGGCCTAGTGGAGCGCCGCCGCGCTGCGCCCGGCGATCCGAGCATCGACGTGCTGACGCGCCTGATCGCGGGCGAGAGCGGCGGCGAGAAGCTCGCTGCCGCCGAGCTCCTGCACAACTGCATCTTCCTGCTCAACGCCGGCCACGAGACCACCACCAACCTGATCGGCAACGGCCTGCGCTGCCTGCTCGAGCAACCCGCCGAGAAGGCCCGCCTGCAGGCCGAGCCGGCCCTGCTCGCAACGGCGATCGAGGAGTTCCTGCGCATCGAAAGCTCGAACCAGCTCGGCAACCGCATCACGACGCGAGTGGCCGAGATCGGCGGCGTGGTGCTGGCGCCGCGCACGCCGGTCACGCTCGCGATCGGCGCCGCCAACCGCGACCCGGCGCAGTTCCCGGAGCCCGATCGGCTCGACGTCGCGCGCACGCCGAACCGCCATCTCGCGTTCGGGTCCGGCATCCACCAGTGCGTCGGCATGGGCCTGGCGCGGCTCGAAGGCCGGATCGCGATCGGCCGCTTCCTGGACCGCTTTCCGGGCGCCCGGCTCGCCGGCCCGCCGCTGCGCGCGCAGCGGGCGCGCTTTCGCGGCCACGTGCGCCTGGACTGCATCCTTCGACAGACGTGAGTCCGGCATGACATCGCGCGTGCTCGACGACCGCCGCCATCTCTGGGCCTTCGTGGTCGGCTGCCTCGCCGTCACGATCGGCGTGGTCATGCACCTGCCGATGTTCTGGATGGGCCGCGACATGGGCTTTCGCCTCGCCGACATGCCGATGGACGCGGCCATGCTGTGGGGCATGGCGCTGATCGTGGCCGGCATCGTCGTCGCCGCCTGGGGCCTGCTGCCGCGTCGCCTCGCCGCCGCACCCGCCGCGCCCATCGTCGACATCGGCGCGCCCGAAGATGCACCGCTGCGCGCCGCGCACTGGCGGCTCATGATCGTGCTCACCGTCGCACTCGTCATCGACGTCATGAAGCCGGCCAGCCTCGGCTTCGTCGTGCCGGGCATGCAGACGGAGTACGCGGTGAGCCCGGCGACGGTGGCCTGGCTGCCGTTCGCGGCGCTCTGCGGCACGGTGGTGGGCTCGGTGGTCTGGGGCTGGCTGGCCGATCTCTACGGCCGCCGCGCCTCGATCCTGCTCTCGGCGGTGATGTTCGTCGGCACCTCGATCTGCGGCGCCATGCCGTCGTTGTGGTGGAACGTCGGCATGTGCTTCCTGATGGGCGCGGCCGCCGGCGGAATGCTGCCGGTGACGTACGCGCTGCTCGCCGAGACCATGCCGTCGAAGCACCGTGGCTGGGCCCTGGTGCTCGTCGGCGGCCTCGGCGCCGTCGGCGGCTATCTCGCGGCGAGCGTGCTCTCGGCCTGGCTGCAGCCGCACTTCGGCTGGCGCAGCCTGTGGTTCCTCAATCTGCCGACCGGGCTGATCCTGATCTTCCTCAACGCCTACGTGCCCGAGTCACCGCGATTCCTGCTCGCGCTCGGCCGCGTTCGTGAAGCCGAGGCGGTCTTGCGCAACTTCGGCTGCACGGTGCGCAGTGCGATGGCGGCACCAGCGGCGGCTCTCGCAGCCACGGCATCGTCGACTGCACGCGCCGCGCTGCCGCGCCGCTACACCGCGCAGACGTGGGCGCTCAGCATCGCGGCGCTGGCCTGGAGCCTCGTCAACTTCGGCCTCCTGCTGTGGATGCCGGCGCTGCTCGTCGCCAAAGGCCATAGCGTCGCCCTGTCGAGCCAGCTGCTGGCCGCCTCGGCGCTGATCGCCCTGCCCACGGTCTTCATCGCCGCCGCGGTCTACTCGCGCTGGAGCAGCAAGGGTGCGCTCGTCGGCGCCATCGTGCTCACGGTGGCGGGGCTGCTCGGCATCGTCTTCCTCGATGTGGCGTCGCCGGCCGATGTCAGCCCGGTGTGGGCGATCGCGGTGCTCGTCGTCGGCATCAACGGCATCATCGCGACGCTGCTGCCCTACGCCGCCGAGAGCTACCCGCTGCGCGTGCGCGCCCGTGCCACCGGCTGGGTCGCGGCCTGCACCAAGGCCGGCGGTCTCGCCGCCCAGGGCCTGAGCCTCGTCGGCTTCGTGCCCGGCCTGGCCCGCGGCGCGATCCTGGCGCTGGTGCCGGCGCTGATCGCGCTGGTGCTCGTGATCCGCTACGGCACCGAGACGCGCGACCGCGACCTGCGCGAGATCGACGACGACGAAGACGGCGCTGCCGCGCTCGCTCTCGGGCCGGCGCCGGCCGACTGCCCGGCCTAGCGCGCCACCGCCGCGGCGGCGAGCCGGCGGCAATGCGCGAACGCCGCCTCGATCAGCCGCTCGTTCGCTTGCGGCGTGCGAAAGCCGGAGTGCGCCGACAGCGTCGCGTTGGGAAGTGTCGCCAGCACGTGGCCGGCTGGCAGGGGCTCGACATCGAAGACATCGAGCGCGGCGTGGCCGAGCCGGCCGGAGCGCAGCGCCTCGACCATCGCCGCCTCGTCGACGAGGCCGCCGCGCGCGGTGTTGACGAGGATGGCGCCCGGCCGCATCGCCGCCAGCCGTTGCCGCGACAGGAAGCCGCGCGTCTCGTCGTCCAGTAGCAGGTGCAGCGAGACGGCGGCGCTCTCGGCAAGCAGCCGTTCGATCGACACGAACTCGACGCCGGCCATCTCGCGCGGGCTGCGGTTCCAGGCCAGCACCTTCATGCCGATGCCGAGCGCGAGCCGCGCCACCTCGGCGCCGATGCCGCCGAAGCCGACCAGCCCGAGCGTCTTGCCACCGAGCTGCATGCCTTCGCTGCGCGGCCAGCCGCCGGCGCGCACGCCGCGGTCCATCAGCGCGAAATTGCGCGCCGCTGCGAACAGCAGGCCGATCGCGCATTCGGCGACGGCCGTGTCGCCGTAGCCCTTGATGATGTCGACCGTGATGCCGAGCGCGGCGAGCTCTTCCGGGTTCATGTAGCTGCGCGCGCCGGTGCCGAGGAAGACGACGTGGCCAAGGCCGCTGCAGCGCTGCGCGACTTCCGTGGCGAACGCGGTGTGATCGATGACGGCGATGCGGGCACCGGCGATGGCCTCGGGCAGCGCCTCGGGCGCAATGTCGGCGCTGCCGAAGCTGAGCTCGAACTCGAGCCGGGGTATGGATGCGGCCAACCGCTCGGCGATGGCGCGCAGCGCCGGGTTGGCGTCGACGAACGCGGCACGCATCAGACGAGAGTCATCGGCAGGTCGGACATCAGGCGAGATCGGCCATCGCCTCGCCGAGCCGGATCGTGCGGCCCGGCTGCCATTCCGGGTTGAAGCGAAGGCCGTCCCTGGCGAACAGCAGAACCACGGTCGAGCCGAGCATGAAGCGACCCATCTCGTCGCCGCGTTTCAGCATCACTTCGCCTTCGGGGTACTGCCACTCGCGAACGTGCCGTGCCCGCGGCAGCCGCACGGCGCCGTGCCACACCGTCGCCATGCTGCCGACGATGGTGGCGCCGACGAGCGTCAGCACGAAGGTGCCGACGCTGGCCGACTCGAAGACGCAGACGACGCGCTCGTTGCGGGCGAACAGGCCGGGCACGCCGCGCGCCGTCGTCGGATTGACCGAGAAGAGGCTGCCAGGCACGTAGATCATCCGCGTCAGCGTGCCGTCGCACGGCATATGGATGCGGTGGTAGTCCTTCGGGCTCAGGTAGAACGTGGCGAAGCTGCCGTCATTGAAGTGCGCGGCCAGGGCAGGGTCGCCGCCGACGAGGGCGCTGGTCGAATAGCGGTGGCCCTTGGCCTGCAGGATCTGGTCGTGCTCGATGCGACCGAACTGGCTGATCGCGCCGTCCACCGGGCAGATCAGATCGGCATTGGCCAGCGGTCGCGCACCGGCCTTCAGCGCCCGTGTGAAGAAGTCGTTGAAGCTCGCATACGACGTGATCTCCGGCACCGCCGCTTCGCTCATGTCGACGTCGTACTTGGTGACGAACCAGCGCACCAGCCGCGTCGTCGTGGCGCCGCGTTCGCGCGAGGCGACGCGGCCGGCGAAGGCGGTGAGGCCGCGTTTGGGCAGCACGTATTGCGGCAGGACCTTGCGGCGATCGGACACGGGCGGCGGGCCTCGGCAAAGGCGCGAATTCTAGGCGGCGGCCGCGCCTTGGCTATCCTCGCCGCATGCCTGCCATCGACTTCAGCGCCGCCTCGGTCGAGGTCGCCCGCGGTCTCATCGGCGTCAGCATCTTCGTGGCCGGCATCGGTGGCCGCATCGTCGAGACCGAGGCCTACGACGAGGCCGATGCGGCCTCGCACAGCTTCGCCGGCCGCACCGCCCGCAACGCCGCGATGTTCGGACCGCCGGGCCGGGCCTACGTGTACCGCTCTTACGGCCTGCACTGGTGCCTCAACTTCGTCTGCATGCCGGCCGGTCATGGCGCCGGCGTGCTGATCCGCGCCCTCGAGCCGACCGCGGGCATCGACGCGATGCGAGAGCGCCGCAGCCTGCACGACGAGCGGCTGCTCTGCGCTGGCCCGGGCCGGCTGTGCCAGGCGCTCGGCGTCAGCCGCGAGCTCGACGGCCGGCGTCTCGACCGGGCGCCGTTTCGCCTGGTCGCTGCGAAGGGCAGGGCGCTCGTGGTCGCCGAAGGCGTGCGCATCGGCATCAGCAAGTCGCGCGAGCTGCCGTGGCGGTTCGTGCTCGCCGGATCGCGCTTTCTCAGCAAGCCGATGCCAGGCTCACGGGCCGCCGGCGTGGCCTAATTTGCGCCTTCTTTCTTCGCCTTCATTTTCATAGCGTGGCCGCCATGTTCCAGATCCGATTCGTGACGATCCTCATGCTCGCGGTGCCTGTCATCGCGGTGGCTGCGGGCGGCGCCGGGTCCGAGCCGGTGACGCTCACCGCCGCCGACGGCAGCAAGGTCTACGGCGACGTCTGGCACGCCGCCGGCGCCCGGCCGCCGGTCATCGTCGCCTTCCATCAGGCCGAGTCGAGCGCCGCCGAATACGTGCCGATCGCGCCGCGCCTGGTGCGGGCCGGCTTCACCGTCCTGGCGATCGATGCACGTTCGGGCGGTGGCGACTTCAAGGGCGCCAACCGCACCGTGGCGGCTCGCGGTGGCACCGCCACCGGATACGACGCGGCGATGCCCGATCTCGAGGCCGCGCTGAGATGGGCCAGGCGAGAGGCGCACGGCGCACCGGTGGTGGTCTGGGGTTCGAGCTATTCGGCCTCGCTCGTCTTTCTTCTGGCCGCCGCCCATCCGCGCGATGTCGCCAGCGTGGTGGCGTTCTCGCCCGCGGAGTACCTGGCCGGGAAGGGCGCGGTCGCGAAAGCCGCGGCGAGGGTTTCGGTGCCCGTCTACATCGATCAGGCCACCGCGGCCGAAGAGATCGCCAGCTCGGCGGCGATCCTGCATGCGCTCAAGAGCGCCGACAAGCAGCAGTTCGTTTCGGCGAGCCCGTCGACACACGGCTCGTCGACGCTGCGTGCCGACAGCAACGCTGGCGGTGCCGAGGCGCACTGGCCGCCCCTTCTCGGGTTCCTCGGCCGCTTCACTTCGCGCTGAACTTCATCATGTGCAGAAACATCAAGACCCTCTTCAACTTCGAGCCACCCGCGACCGAGCTCGAGATCCGCGACGCCTCGCTGCAATTCGTGCGCAAGCTGAGCGGCTTTGCGGTGCCTTCGCGCGCCAACCAGGCTGCCTTCGACTGCGCTGTCGAGGAAGTCGCGGGCGTGGCGCGCACGCTCATGGCTTCGCTGGTCACGAACGCCGAGCCGCGCAACCGCGCGGTCGAGGCGGACAAAGCGCGCGCCCGCTCCGCGGAGCGCTTCGGCGCCCCGGCCTGAGCGATGCGGCGTGCTGCGGTCGATTCGCTGTCGCAGTTTCGCCCTGGCCAGCTGCCGGTAGCGTGGCTCAGGACCAAGGTTCTTCCATGACGGCAACGACGCGCACGACGACCGGCTGCTGCATCGTCGGCGGCGGGCCGGCCGGCATGATGCTCGGCCTCCTGATGGCGCGCGCCGGCGTCGACACCGTGGTGCTCGAGAAGCACGCCGATTTCCTGCGCGACTTTCGCGGCGACACCGTCCACCCGTCGACCCTGCGCATCGTCGACGAGCTCGGCCTGCTCGACGCCTTCCTGCGCCTGCCGCACCGGAAGCTGCGGCGCATGAGCGCCCTCTTCGGCGACGAGCGGCTGGCGATCGCCGACTTCAGCGGCCTGCCCGAGCGCTATGCCTTCATCGCCTTCATGCCGCAGTGGGATTTCCTCGATTTCCTCGCCGACGAAGGCCGGCGGCTGCCGACGCTGAAGGTGAGGATGAAGGCGCGCGTCGAGGCGCTGATCGAGGAAGGCAGCCGCGTCGCCGGCGTTCGCGGCGTCGGCGAAGACGGGCCGTTCGAGGTGCGCGCCGCCCTGACCGTCGGCTGCGACGGCCGCCATTCGACCGTGCGCGCCGCCTCCGCGCTCCCGCTCGACCGCGTCGGCGCGCCGATCGACATCCTGTGGTTCCGGGTCGGCCGCGAAGCGACCGCCTTTGACGACACGCTGGCCCGCATCACGCCCGGCCGCATGATCGTCACCATCGACCGCGGCGACTACTGGCAGTGCGCCTTCGTCATCGCCAAGGGCCAGGTCGATGCGCTGAAGAACCGCGGCATCGCGTCGTTTCGCGCTGAGGTCGCGAAGGCGGCGCCGATCCTGGCCGGCCACGTCGCCGACATCGCGTCGTGGGACGACATCAGCCTGTTGTCGGTGAGCGTTGATCGCCTCACCGCGTGGTCGAAGCCCGGCCTGCTCTGCATCGGCGATGCCGCGCATGCGATGTCGCCGGTCGGTGGCGTCGGCATCAACCTTGCGATCCAGGATGCAGTGGCCACTGCCAATGCGCTGGCCGCGAAGCTGCGGGCGGGCGGCGCCAGCCTGCCCGACATCGACGCCAGCCTCGACGACGTGCGCCGGCGCCGCCTCTTCCCGACCCGCATCACCCAGGCGATGCAAGTCCAGGTCCAGAACAACGTGCTGGTGCCGGCGTTGAGCGGCGCCGCGGCCGGCCTCGAGCCACCGCTGCCGATGCGGCTGCTCGACGCCATGCCGCCGCTGCAGCGGCTGTTCGCGCGCGTGATCGGCATGGGCGTGCGGCCGGAGCACGTGCGCTCGCCGCTGGCAGGGCCGGGAGGCGCCACATGATCACTTTCTTTTCGAGCGAGCACGTGCGCCATGCGCCTGCGTTCGAGTTCTTCCGGGGCGAGCGCGTGCCTTGCTTCGAGACGCCGGCCCGGGCCGAGGGCGTGCGCACCGAGATGCTCGCCCGCGGCCACGAGCTGAGAGCGCCGTCGGTCGACAGTCGCGCCGTGCTGGGCCGCGTCCACATGCCGCGCTACCTCGCGTTCCTGGAGTCGGCCTGGGCACAGTGGCTGGCGCTCGACGCCGCCAACGGCGCATCGCAGCCGTTCCCTTCGGTGTGGCCGGTGCGCTCGTTGCGCAGCGACATCGAGCCCGCCAATTTCACGGCCAGGCTCGGTCTCTATTCGATGGACAACGGCAGCCCGATGGTGGCCGGCACCTGGGCGGCAGCGAAGGCCGGCGCCGACGCCGCCGCCAGCGCCGCCGCGCTGCTGCGCGCCGGCGAGCGCGCCGCCTTCTGCGCGACGCGGCCGCCCGGCCACCACGCCGGCGCCGACTTCATGGGCGGCTACTGCTTCCTCAACAACGCCGCTGTCGCCGCCGAGGCATTGCGCGCGAACGGCTGTGCCCGCGTCGCCATCCTCGACGTCGACTATCACCACGGCAACGGCACGCAGAGCATCTTCTACGGCCGTGCCGACGTGCTTTTCGTCAGCTTGCACGGCGACCCGGTGACCGAATATCCGTTCTATCTCGGCCACGCCGACGAGACCGGCGAAGGCGACGGTGCGGGCTTCAACCTCAACCTGCCGTTACCCGCCGGAAGCGCCGTCGCCGACTGGTTCGCGGCGCTCGACGTGGCCTGCGCCCGCGTTGCCCGCCACCGCGCCGATGCCGTCGTCGTCTCGCTCGGCCTCGACACCTTCGCCGGCGATCCGATCTCGAAGTTTCATCTGCAGGCCGACGACTTCACGCGCATCGGCACCCGCATCGCCGCGCTCGGCTGCCCGACGCTCTTCGTGCTCGAAGGCGGCTATGCCGCGGTCGAGATGGCGGTCAACGCCGCCAATGTCGTGGCCGGATTCGAAGCCGGTGGCAGCGGCTCTACTTCGCGCGCCAGTAGCGCCGGTGCAGCGCCGCGATGCTCTCTGCCATCGCCGCCACCGGCCCGATCACCCTGACGTCTTTCTGGCCGCGCGCGAACACGTGGCGGCAGGGCAGGTCGAGGGTCGGGTTCTCGGCATGGTTACCGGTGATCGAGAGCAACGTCTTCTCGTCGATGCCGAACACGGTGCGGCCGATGTTCGCCCAGTACTGCGTGCCGGCGCACATCGCGCACGGCTCGACCGTCGAGACCAGCGTGCACGGCCAGAGCTCGGTGGGCGAGTAGCGCCGTGCGGCATCGCGCGCCAGCACAGCCTCGGCGTGATTGACGCTGTCGACGTTGCCCTGCTCCATCAGCACGGTCGTGTGGTCGGCCGCGACCAGCAGCGCGCCGAACGGATGGTGGCCGGCCTCCATCGCCCGCCGCGACAGCGCCTGCGCGCGCGCGAGCATGGCCGCGACCTGGTCGGCGGTGGGTTCGGTGCGCTGCGGCGCGACGTTCGCTTCGGTCTTCATGTGTCTGTTCTCCGGCGCTGGGTCCTCATGCACTGGCGGCGCCGCGGTGGGCCCACCCGGTGGTGCGCTTCTCGACGATGGCGAAGAGTTCGTACATGCCCATTGCCATGGCGCCGATGACGACTAGGCCGGCGAACGCCAGACCCATCTGCATCGACGAGCCGGCCGAGATGAGCAGGTAGCCGATGCCCTCGTTTGACGCCGTCATCTCGGAGACCGTGGTGCCGACGAAGGCCAGCGTGATGGCGACCTTGAGCGAGGCGTAGAAATACGGCATCGAACGCGGCAGGCCGACCTTGACGAGCACGTCCCAGCGCCTGGCGCCGAGCACGCGCAGCACGTCTTCGAGTTCGGGTTCGAGCGTCGCCAGGCCGGTCGCGATGTTGACCGTGATCGGGAAGAACGAGATCAGGAAGGCGGTCAGAACGGCGGGCCCGACGCCGATGCCGAACCAGACGACGAGGATGGGCACGAAGGCCGCCTTGGGCAGCGCGTTGAAGCCGGTCATGAGCGGGTAGACGGCGGCATAGGCGGTGCGCGAGCTGCCGATCAGGAAGCCGAGCAGCGTGCCGACGACGATCGAAATGCCGAAGCCGACCATCGTGACCCAGTAGGTGCGCCAGGCATGGCCGGCGATCGTGCCCCGGAACTCCCAGAGCTGCTGGGCGATGCGCGAAGGTGCCGGGAAGATGAAGTCGGAGACGGCGAAGGCGCGACAGATCAGCTCCCAGAGCAGGATCGTGGCAGCCAGCAGCAGCCAGGGCGCCCAGCGTTCGCGATCCCGGCGCGTCATCGCGGCAGCGCCTGCATCGCTGTTGCCGCGGGCTTCCTGATCGCGCCGATGTGCTCGCGCAGCGCGAGCACGATGTCGGTGAACTCCTTGGTGTATGTGAGCTCGAGGTCGCGCGGGCGCGGCATCTCGATGTCGCGGCGCACCAGCATGCGGCCGGGGCTGCGACTCATCACGTACACCGTGTCGGCGAGGAACACGGCCTCGCGCAGGTCGTGCGTGACGAGGATCACGTTGAAGCCCTGGGCCGCGTGCAGGTCGCGCAGGATGCCCCACAGCTCTTCGCGGGTGAAGGCGTTGAGCGCGCCGAAGGGCTCGTCGAGGAGCAGCATCTTCGGCTCGTGGATGAGGGCGCGGCAGAGCGAGGCGCGTTGCTGCATGCCGCCCGAGAGTTGCCACGGAAACTTGTCGCCGTAGCCGCCGAGGCCCACGCTCGCCAGCAGGCGCTCGGCCTTGGCGACGAACGAGGTGCGCTCACGGCGGAAGTTGGAGCGATGCGGCTCGACGATCTCGAGCGGCAGCAGCACGTTGTCGAGCGTCGTCCGCCAGGGCAGCAGCGACGACGACTGGAACGCCATGCCGGTGATCTTGAGCGGCCCGGTCACGGCCTGGCCGTCGATCAGGATGGCGCCCTTCGACGGCATCTTGAGGCCGGTGGCGAGCTTCATGAAGGTCGACTTGCCGCAGCCGGAGGGGCCGACGATGGCGATGAACTCGCCGCGCGCCGACTTCAGCGAGATGTCTTCGACGGCGAACTGCTGCGCGGCGAGCAGTTCGTCGTTGTAGGCGAGCCAGACGTTGGAAAAATCGACGAAGGGGCGGCTGCTCGTCATCCCGAGTGCAACGAAGGACCCCGGTGGTCGACAGGGCGCCTCCTCACTTCTTCGCGACCTTGAAGATGTCGCGTTCGGCGGCGCTCGGCAGTAAGCCGTCTTTCCAGACCGCTGCCGTGATGACGCGGTCCTTGGTGGCGAAGGCGTCGGAGACCTGGCTCGCCATCAGCGACAGCCGTGGCGCGCGGATCTCGCCGAAGCCTTCGGCCCGCGCGTCGGCTGTCAGCACAGTGGCGTCGAGCGCGAGCTTGAGGCGGCGCAACTCGAGTTCCTCGTTGACGAGGCCGTCGCGTGCCTTCAGCGTCGCGATCGCCGCCTTCGGGTCGGAGATGACGTCTTTCACACCCTTGGTGAAGGCGCGCAGGAACGCCTTCACCGCCTCCGGGTTCTTCGCCAGGAACTGCTCCGAAACGATGATGGCGTTGCCGTACATCTTCACGCCGTAGCTCGGGTACGGCAGCACGACGACGTCTTCTGCCTTGACGCCGCGCGCCTCGATGTTGAGCAGCGACGTGAACGAGAAGCCGGTGATGGCGTCGACGTCGCCGCGCACGAGCATGGTCTCGCGCAGCGTCGGGTCCATCGCCGTCCAGTTCACCGGGCCGATCGAGTTGGCCTTGGCGAAGATCGGCCAGGCCTTGCGACCGGCGTCGAAGACCGGCGCGCCGAGCTTCTTGCCGGTGAGGTCGGCCGGGGTCCTGATGCCCGACTTCTTCAGCGCCAGCACCGCCGCCGGCGTGTTGTTGTAGACCATCATCACCGCCACCGGCTTGTTCGGCGCAGTCGGGTTGTTGGCCTGGAATTCCATCAGCGCCGCCATGTCGGCGAAGCCCATGTCGTAGGCGCCCGAGGCCACGCGCGTGACGGTGCCGCCGGAGCCGTTGCCGGCGTCGACCACGACCGCGAGCTTCTCGTCCTTGAAGTAGTTCTTGGCGAGCGGCACGAGGAAGAGGGCGGCCGGGCCTTCGTAGCGCCAGTCGAGCTGGAACTTGATCGGCGTTTCCTGGGCTGCGGCGGGCAGCGCGACGGCCGCCATGACAGCGGCGATGAGCGAAAAGAAGATCCTGTTCATGGTGTCTCCGGGTCGAGAAAAGCGCGGGTCATGACGGGTTTGGCGCGGGTGTCAGCAGATCGAGCAAGGTTCGCGCCACAACGCGGGTGGCGCCGCGCAGGTCGTCGAGATCGAGGTGCTCGTCGGCGCGCTTGGCGTTCGACTCGAGCACGGTCCGCGGGCCGGCGCCATAGATAGCGGCCGGGATGCCGGCCTCCCCGTAGAGGCGCACGTCGGTGTAGAGCGGCGAGCCGGAGACGGGGATGGCGACGCCGAACACGGCCTGGCCGTGCCGCTGCAGCGCCTCGACCAGCGCTGCGTTGGCGGGCAGCGGCTCGAGCGCGCGCGCCAGCAGGATGCGGCGCACGTCGACCGTGATGCCGCTGACCGCCTCGGCGCTGCGGGCGATGACAGCGCGCAATTGCGCCTCGACGTGCGTCGGGTCTTCCTCCGGGATCATGCGGCGGTCGAGCTTGAAGACGACCTTGCCGGGCACGACGTTGGTGTTGGTGCCGCCCTCGATGCGGCCGACGTTGAGATAGGGATGGCTGATGCCCTCCACGCGCGAAGTGATCGCCTGGTAGCCGATGTTCTCGGCATAGAGCGCGTTCAGGATCGCGACCGCGCCCTGGAGCGCATCGACGCCTGTCGCGGGGATGGCGGCATGGGCCATCTTTCCGTGCACCGTGACCTCGAGCTGCAGGCAGCCGTTGTGGGCCGTCACGACCTGGTAGCTGAAGCCGGCGGCGATCAGCAGGTCGGGCTTGGTCAGCCCCATCTTCAGCAGCCAGCCCGGGCCGAGCTCGCCGCCGAACTCCTCGTCGTAGGTGAAGTGCAGCTCGACGCCGCCGGCCAGGTCGGCCCCCAGCGGTTCGAGGGCGAGGGACTCGAGGGCGAGCAGGGCGAAGGTGTAGGTCGCGAAGTCGCTCTTGCTGACGGCGGCGGCGCGGCCGAAGAGGCGACCGCCGCGCAGGCCGCCCTCGACCTCGCCGCCGTAAGGATCGTGCTGCCAGCCTTCGCCGGGCGGCACCACGTCGCCGTGGGCGTTGAGCGCGATCGTCGGGCCTGCGCCTGCCACTTCACCGTAGCGCCGCCGCACGATCAGGTTGGTGACCGAGACCATGCCGGCGGCGCGCACGACCTCGTCGGGCACCGGATAGCGGTCGGCGGCGAAGCCGAAGCCGGCGAGCAGCTCGGCGGTGCGCTCGGCGTGCGGCGCGTTGTCGGCGGGCGGCGTGTCGGTGGGCACGCGCACGAGCGCCTGCAGGAAGGCGACCTCGGCCGCGAAGTGGGCGTCGACCCAGGCGTCGATGCGTTCGTAGGCCGTCATGCGTGCGCGCCGCTCGCGACCTGTTCGAGCAGGTGCGCGAAGGCCTCGATGGCGAGCTGCATGTCGTCGGCGGTCGACGATTCGAGCGGGTTGTGGCTGATGCCGGAGTTCTCGCCGCGCACGAACAGCATCGCCTGCGGCATGATTTCGCCGAGCTTCATGGCGTCGTGGCCGGCGCCGCTCGGCAGCCGGTGCACCGGCAGGCCAGCGGCGGCGACGGCCCGCTCCCAGCGCGTCTCCCACTCGGGCGACGAGGGCGAAGCGGCGGCGCGCATCGTCTCCTCGATCGCGACGCTCACGCCGCGCCGCGCGCAGATCGCATAGAGCTCGGCGAGCACGTCGGCTGTGCATTCGTCGCGCACGTCGTCGGTGGTGGCGCGGATGTCGAGCGTGAACCTGCAACGGCCGGGGATCACGTTGGTCGAGCCGTTCGGCACCTCGAGCATGCCCATCGTGCCGACCAGGTTCGGCTCGCTGCGCGCGCGCTGCTCGAGGAACAGCGCCAGCTCGGCGACGGCGGCGGCGGCGTCGCGCCGCGAGGCCATCGGCGTGGTGCCGGCGTGGCTGGCCATGCCGCGCACCTCGCCGGCATAGCGCACGCCACCGTTGATGGAGGTGACGACGCCGAGCGGCAGGCCGAGCTCATTCAGCACCGGCCCCTGCTCGATGTGGACCTCGACGAAGCCGAGGTAGCGCGCCGGGTCGCGCTTCAAAGCTGCGATCGATTCCACGGTGGCCGGCAGGCCGGCGTGGGCCATGGCGTCACGCATCGAGATGCCGTCGGCATCGCGCTGCGCCAGCCAGGCCGGATCGAACTGGCCGAGCAGTGCGCCCGAGCCCAGAAAGGTTGCCTTGTAGCGCTGGCCTTCTTCCTCCGCGAAGCCGACGAGCTCGATGGCGAAAGGCAGCCGCCGCCCGGTCCGATGCAGCTCGCGCACGCAGATCATCGGCACCAGGATGCCGAGCCGGCCGTCGTACCTGCCGCCGTTCCTCACCGTGTCGAAGTGCGAGCCCGTGAGCAGCGCCTCGGCGCCCGGCACGGTGCCGCGATAGACACCGACGACGTTGCCGACGGCGTCGATCGATACCTCGTCGAAGCCGCACTCCGTCATCCAGGCCGAGAGCTGGGCGGCACAGGCGCGATGGGCGTCGGTGAGGTAGGTGACGGTGAGCTGGCCGCGCTCGGCAGTGCCGGGGTCGGAGTGTGTGGCGAGCAGCTCGGCGCAGTCCCAGGCCTGCTGACCGAGCACCGGTGCCGCGCCGAAGCGGTCGTCGAGGCGGAGTTCGGCGACGCGGTGGACGTTGCGCAGTGCCTCTTCGAGCTCGAAGTCGGCGTGCTGCTCGAGGCGGCGCGTGAAGGTGGCGAAGATCTGTGCCTTGGCGAGGCCGGTGCCGCGTGGCCCGCGCACGGCCAGCATGAACGGGAAGCCGAACTTCGCCTTGTAGGCGGCATTGAGCTCGCCGATGGCGGCGAGCTCCTCGGCCGTGCATTGCGTGAGACCGGCGCCGCCCTGCTCGTGCGCCGATTCGGCGGTGAGCGTGCGCGCCGCCATCGCTTTTCCGGCCAGTTCCGGATGCGCCCGCAGCAGCGCCAGCTTCTCGTCGTGCATCGACTCGTTCACGACCACGACGAGGGCGCGCTTGAGCTGCGCCAGCGTCGTGAACGGTCCCTTGGCGAAGGCCCGTTCGGCGACCCAGGGCGAGTGCTCGTAGGTGCCGGCGAGCAGCGCCGTGAATTCGTCGGCACTGGCGCTGGCGAGATGGGCGAGGTCGAGTGTCATGGCGAAGGTTCGTTCGTTGCGGTCAGATACGGGTGGGTCGCCTTCCAGTGCCGCGCGATGTCGATGCGGCGCGCGATCCAGACATGCTCGCGGGCCTGCACATGATCGAGAAAGCGCTGCAGCGCCCCGATCCGCCCCGGCTTGCCCAGCACCCGGCAGTGCATGCCGATCGACATCATCTTCGGCCGGTCGAGGCCGGCAGGGTCGCCCTCGGCGTAGAGGGCGTCGAATGCGTCGCGCAGGTAGGTGAAGAAATGGTCGCCGGTGTTGAAGCCCTGCGCCTGCACGAAGCGCATGTCGTTGGTGTCGAGCGAATAGGGCACGACGAGGTGCGGCACGGCGGCGCCTTCGCTGCCTTGCACTGCGATCCAGAACGGCAGGTCGTCGCCGTAGTAGTCGCTGTCGTATTCGTAGCCGCCGTGCTCGACGACGAGGCGGCGCGTGTTCGGGCTGTCGCGGCCGGTGTACCAGCCAAGCGGCCAGGCGCCGCCGGTCAGCGCCTGCAGCGAGCGCGTGGCCAGCGCCAGGTGCTCGCGCTCGACGGCTTCGGGCACGTTCTGGTAATGGATCCAGCGCAGGCCATGGCTGGCGATCTCGTCGCCACGGCGCATGAACTCGGCGACCAGCTGCGGATAGCGCTCGAGGGCGGCGGCGACGCCGAAGACGGTGAGCGGCAGGCGGCGTGCATCGAACTCGCGCAGGATGCGCCAGACGCCGGCGCGCGAGCCGTACTCGTACATCGACTCCATCGTCATGTGGCGGCTTTCGAAAGCCGGCGCAGTCACCAGCTCGGACAGAAAAGTCTCCGAGGCGGAGTCGCCATGGAGCACGTTGTTCTCGCCGCCCTCTTCGTAGTTGAGGACGAACTGGACGGCGATGCGGGCGCGCCCCGGCCAGCGCGCGTGCGGCGGCCGGGCACCGTAGCCGACGAGGTCG
>JAYTYH010000481.1:0-3645 GCA_043742485.1 Rhizobacter sp. | reverse complement strand
ACGACCACGCGCTGCGCCACCTCAGCGACCACGCCCATCGCATGCGTGATCAGCATGATCGACATGCTGAGCCGTTCCTTGAGCTCGGAGAGAAGGTCGAGGATCTGCGCCTGGATGGTGACGCCGAGCGCGGTGGTCGGCTCGTCGGCGATCAGCAGTTGCGGGTTGCAGGCCAGCGCGATGGCGATCATCACGCGCTGCCGCATGCCGCCTGAGAACTGATGCGGGTAGTCGTGGACGCGGCGCTGCGGCGTCGGGATGCGCACCAGCTCGAGCATCTCGACCGCACGATCGAGCGCGGCCTTGCGGCCTAGGCCTTCGTGCAGCCGCAGGCTCTCGGCGATCTGCTCGCCGACGCTGTAGACCGGGTTGAGCGAGGTCATCGGCTCCTGGAAAATGATTGCGATTTCCTTGGCGCGGATGCGGCGCATCTCGTCGGCGCTGGCGGTGACGAGGTCCTTGCCCTGCCACAGCACCTGGCCGCCGGCGATGCGGCCCGGCGGCATCGGCACGAGCTTGAGCACCGTCATCGCCGTGACCGTCTTGCCGCAGCCGGATTCGCCGACAACGCCGACGGTCTCGCCGCGATCGATCGAGATGTCGACACCGTCGACAGCGTGGAGCCAGCCGCCGTCGGTCTTGAAGTGAACCTTGAGGTCCTTGATTTCGAGGAGGGACATCAGGTGGGCTCGCTCATAGAACGCGCCTCGGATCCAGCGCGTCCCGCAACCCGTCGCCGACGAAGTTGATGCACAACACGGCCAGGAAGATCGCGGTGCCAGGGAACAACGCCCAGTGCGGTGCGATGTCCAGGTACTCCTTGCTGTCGAAGAGGATGCGGCCCCAGGTCGGGATGTCGGGCGGAAAGCCGAGGCCGAGGAAGGACAGCGTCGACTCGGCGATGATGGCCGCGGCGACGTCGATGGTGCCGGCCACGATCACCGGGCCGAGGGAATTGGGCAGGATGTGGCGGATGACCTGCCGCGGCACCGAGGCGCCGAGCGCGCGCGCGGCCTCCACGAATTCCTTCTCGCGCAGAGAGAAGAACTGGGCCCGCACCAGCCGCGCCACCGGCATCCAGCGAAAGCCGCCGATCACCAGCACGATGAGGATGAACACACCCACCTCGGGGCCGAACGCCTGTTTCAGCGACTCGCGAAAGAGATAGATCAGGATCAGCAACAAGGGCAGCTGCGGCAGCGACAGGAAGAGGTCTGTGAGCCACATCAGCACCGCGTCGACGGCGCCGCGCGAGATCCCGGCGACGGCGCCGATCGTGACGCCGACCAGCATCGCCATCAGCATCGCGGCCAGGCCCACGGCGAGCGAGATGCGGCCGCCGTAGAGCATGCGCGCGAAGATGTCCTGGCCGAGGTCGTCGGTGCCGAGCGGGTGGGCGAGCGTGGGCGTCGCCAGGCGGGCGCTGAAGTCGATCTCGTTGATCGCGACTTTCCAGAACATCGGCCCGAAGCCGACCATCAGCACCATCGCTGTGAGCACGATCAGGCCGGCGACGGCGAGCTTGTGGCGGCGAAAGCGCCGCCACGCCTCGGCTCCCGGCGAGACGTTGCGCAGCGGCACCGCGAGGCCGGCGCTAACGGAAGCTGATGCGGGGGTCGAGCCAGCCATAGAGCAAGTCGGCAATGAGGTTGAAGAGGATCACGAGGCAGGAGAACACGAAGGTCACGGCCATGATCACCGGCGTGTCGTTGCGCAGGATGGCGTCGATGAGCAGCGAGCCGATGCCGGGCACGCGGAAGATCTGCTCGGTGACGATGGCGCCGCCGAAGACCTGCGGCATCGTCAGAGCCACCAGCGTCACGACCGGAATCAGCGCGTTGCGGACGACGTGCTTCATGATCACGGCGCGCTCCTTCAGGCCCTTGCTGCGCGCCGTGGTCACGTAGTCGAGCCGGATCACGTCGAGCACCGCCGAGCGCACGTAGCGTGTCCAGCCGGCGCCCTGGAACAGGCCGAGCACCATCACCGGCATGAGGGCCTGCTTGATGTGCGCCCACCACCACGGCCAGCCGCTGCCGGCGATGTCGGCGCGGTACACGAACGGCAGCCAGTCGAGCTTGATCGAGAACAGCAGGATGAAGAGCAGGCCGGTGAAGAAGGTCGGCAGCGAGAAGCCGACGAAGGCCAGCGAGCTGGCGATGCGGTCGAACCACGAGTAGGGCCGCGCCGCCGAATAGATGCCGACCGGCAGCGCGATGGCGAGCGCCAGCACCTGCGAGGCGCCGATCACCGCGAGCGTGACCGGCACGCGCTGCCAGATCAGCGTGTCGACGTTAACGCGGCTGATGAAGGAGAAGCCCCAGTCGCCACGCAGCATGGCCACGAGCCAGTGGAAGTAGCGCTGCCAGATCGGATCGTCGAGGCCGAACTGGATGCGCAGGTTCTCGCGCACCGAGGCCGGGATGTTCGGGTTGTTCGCCATCTCCCCGAACGGGTCGCCCGGCGCCAGCGCCAGCACCGTGAACAGCACGACGCTGATGCCGAGCAGGCTCGGCAAGGCGATGAGCAGCCGCCGCAGGAGGTAGTGCCCCACGGCGGGCGGTCAGCGAGTCGGCGAGAAGGCGGCTGGCGGAGTGGGAAGCCGGCTCAGGCTTCCCGGTACCAGTTCTGCAGCGCCGAGAAGTCGAGGTCCCAGCCCGAGAGCGTGGTCACGAGCTTCAGGTTGCCGCCACGCACGCGCGGCCGGCTGATCAGCGGGATGACGAAGTTGTCGTTCACCACCATGTCGTTCATCTTGATGTAGATGGCGGCGCGCTTGACGGGATCGAGCTCCGCCGAGCCCTGGACGGCGAGCTTGTCGTAGTCGGCATTGATCCAGCGGCAGATGTTCCGGCCCTGCCACTTGTTCACCTTCTGCGAAACCTCTTCGGACTTGTACTGGTCCATGAAGCGCTCGGCGTCGGGTGCGGTCATGGTCGTGGTGTACATCTGCAGGTCGGCCCAGAACTTCCCGTAGGTATCGGGGTTGGCGACGTCGGAGGAGAAGAACACCGAGGCGGTGACGGACTTCAGCTCGAGGTCGATGCCGGCCTTCTGCGCAGCCTGCTTGACGATCGCCTGCTCCTTCTGGCGCGTGCCGTTGATGGAGGTCTGGTAGACGAGCTTCAGCTTCTTGCCGCCCTTTTCGCGAACGCCGTCGGCGCCCTTCTTCCAGCCGGCGCCCTCGAGAAGCGCGCTGGCCTTGTCGATGTTGAATTCCCACTTCGTGTTCGGCGACCGAAAACGCGGCGGGTTGTTCATGAAGTTCGACGTCGCGAATCCGGTGCGCCCGTAGATGAATTCCTGCATGCTCTTGCGGTCGCAGAGCAGCGCCATCGCCTGGCGCACGGCGGGATCGCTGAAGGCGAAGTGCTTGCTCTTGATGCTGCCGCGCTCGCCGTCGACTTCGTTGAAGGGGTCGGTGGGGTTGAGCTGGATGAATTCGATGTCGCCGCCCGGCACCACGTGGACCTTGCCCTTGCCGCCGGCCTCCATGCGCTTGAGCACTTCGTCTTCGACCTGCAGGTTCCAGGCGTAGTCGTACTCGCCCGTCTGCAGCACGGCACGCGCCGCCGAGGTGGCGTCGCCGCCGCCTTTCATCTCGATGGTGTCGAAGTACGGCCGGTTCGGCATGTGGTAGTTCAT
>JAYTYH010000480.1:0-12670 GCA_043742485.1 Rhizobacter sp. | reverse complement strand
GAACTTGACGGTCATCGCGTCGACCTTCTCGACGTGGTCGACGATGTTCTTCAGGTCCATGTCCTCGAAGTAGGCGTAGGTCTGGCCCGGCGTGACCTTGGCGAACGGATGGTTCGGGTCGGCCATGCGGTTGTACGAGAACAGGACGTCGTCGGCGTTGAAGTCGCGCGTCGGCGTGAACTTGGCGTTGCTGTGGAACTTGACGCCCTTGCGCAGCTTGAAGGTGTAGCTGAGGCCGTCCTGTGCAGCAGTCCAGCTCTCGGCCAGGCCCGGCACCAGGTTGGTGGTGCCGGTGTCGAACTCGACGAGCCGGTTGTAGAGCGGCACCGACGACGCATCGGCGGTGGTGCCGGTGGTGAAGAACTGCGGGTTGAAGCCCTCGGGGCTGCCTTCGGAGCAGTAGACGAGTGTCTTGGCGGCGAAGGCGGCGCCGCTGCTGGCGACGAAAGCGATCGCGATGGCCGTGCGCAGGAGGCGGGGGAGTCGTTGCATGGGGTTCCGATCGTTGAGCGAGGCAGCGCGGGCAGCGGTGCTCGCGCGCGAGCCGGGATGATAGGTCGCCGGCTATGCGGTGGGCCGCGCGGGAATGGCGCTTGCCGCTCTGGCCGCAAGCGCCGGGAAGGCCGGCGCGATGCCCGGAGGGCCCATGGCCACACCGAATACCGCAAGGCGCAACAAGCTCGACGAAAGCACGTTCGCGTTTCCGAAGCAGCGCAAGGAACCGCTCGAGAACGCCTCGCACGTGCGCAACGCTATCGCCCGCTTCGATCAGGTCAAGGACGTGACCGACGACGAGCGCGATGCGGCCTGGAAGCGCATCAAGGCGGCGGCGAAGAAGTACTCGGTCGATGTCTCGGAGAAGAGCTGGCGCGAGCTCGGCAAGACACCCTAGCCGCGCTGCGCGCCGTCACTCATGCCGAGGGCCGACGGGCCAGCACCTCGGCCGCAGCCTGCTCGTACCGTTGCGCCAATCGCAGCACGCCGAGATCGTCGCGCGGCCGACCGATCAGCTGCAGCCCCATCGGCAGGCCGGCGGCATTGAAGCCGGCCGGCACGCTGATGCAGGGCAGGCCGGCGAAGGTGGCGAGGATCACCACCTCCATCCAGCGGTGGTAGGTGTCCATCGTGCGCCCGGCGATCTCCTTCGGCCAGCGCCACTCGACGGGGAACGGCCAGACCTGCGTCGTCGGCAGGGCGAGGAAGTCGACCTGCTCGAAGAGCGCCAGCACATGCTGGAAGAAGGCGCTGCGCTCGTTGCTCGCGGCCATCATCTTCGATGCAGAAAGTTGCGTGCCCTGGTCGTGCTCCCACAGTGCCTCGGGCTTGATGAGGGCGCGGTTCTCGGGCTCGACGAGGAAGGGCGCGATGCGCGCATGCACGAGCCATGAGCGCCAGGTGAGCCAGGCGTCCCACAGGCGCTCGGGCGCGAAGCCGAGGGCCATCGGCTCGACCCGGCAGCCGCTGACTTCAAGCCGCCCGAGAGCGCTGCTGCAGGTGGCGAGGATGCCGCCTTCCATGGCGAGGTGGCCACCGAGGTCGCCGAGCCAGCCGATGCGGATCGGGGCGCTTTCGCCTGCGGCCGGTACCGCCCGAAGCCGCTCGGCGAACGCGGCCTCGCTGGCGAGCGAGAGCGGCGAGCGCGGGTCGTAGCCGGCCTGCACGTCGAGCAGCAGGGCGAGGTCGAGCACATTGCGCGCCATCGGCCCTTCGGTGCCGAAGTGGCTGACCCAGACGTCCTGTGCGGGCAAAAGCGGCACGCGGCCCTGGCTCGGCCGAAAGCCGAACACGTTGGCCCAGGCGGCCGGGTTGCGCAGGCTGCCCATCGAGTCGCTGCCGTCGGCCACCGGCAGCAGGCGCGCTGCCAGCGCCGCTGCCGCGCCGCCGCTGCTGCCGCCAGCGGAGCGCGTCGGGTCGTAGGCGTTGCAGGTGGCACCGAACACTTCGTTGAAGGTGTGCGAGCCGAGGCCGAACTCCGGCGTGTTGGTCTTGCCGACGACGATGCAGCCGGCTGCCTTCATGCGCGCCGCCATCAGCCCGTCGTGGGCCGGTATGTTGTGGCGCAGCAGCGGCGAGCCGAAGGTGGTGGTCAGGCCGGCGGTGAGGGCGATGTCCTTGATCGCCTGCGGCAGGCCGAACAGGAAAGGCCGCGCCGTCGCCCGCTCGCTGTGGCGCGCGAGCTCGGCGTCGCAGGCCGCGGCCTCGCCGATCAACACATCGCTGTCGCGACGGCTGACGATGGCGTTGTGCACGGGGTTGACGGCGTCGATGCGGGCCAGGAAGGCCTGCATCACCTCGCGGCACGAGAGCGTGCGCGCGCGGATGGCTGCCGCGAGCGCGTGGGCGGCGAGGTCGGTGACCGGGTCGGGTGGCGCCATGCTCAGCGCGAGCCGAACATCATCTGCCGCGCGATCAGCGACTTCACCGGCCCGAGCGCCTGCAGGGCGGCGATGCCCAGGCCGCGCGCCGTGCCGGCGCCGGGCAGGGTCCAGGTGAAGCTGCGGGCCAGGAAGTCGGTGGCGGCGATCATGGCCCAGCGGTCGGGCGCGCGCTGCCATTCAAGGCGGCGCAGCACGGCGTCGATGTCGGAGGTCAGGGCCAGCTTGTGAACGAGCTCGAAGGCATCGCGCATGCCGAGGTTCAGGCCCTGGCCGGCGACCGGATGCAAGGTCTGCGCGGCGTTGCCGATCCGCACGGTGCGGCCGTCGGTAAGGCTGCGCTCGGCGCTCAGGCCGAGCGGGAAGCTCTTCAGCGGCGAAAGCGATGCGATCTTCGGCGTCGAGGCGTGGAAGATCGTGTTGAGCACGGTGACGCGCTGGGCGTCGCTCAGCGAAGCGATCGGGTCGTCGTCGGTGGCGACGCACCAGACCAGGCCGGCGCCACCGCCGGGCAAAGGCAGCAGCGCCGCCGGGCCCTGGCGCGTGAAGCGCTCGTAGGCGACGCCGCGGCGCGGCTCCGACACGAAGGCGGCACGGCCGACCCAGGCCGTCTGTCGGTAGTCGTGGCGCAGGGCCGGCCGGGCGTCGGTGACGAGCGCCGCGCGCGGCGTGCTCGCGAAGACGCCACCCTCGGCGACGACGGCGAGATCGAAGCGCTCGGCGATGCCGGCGTCGATCTCGACCCCTGCTCTGCCGCTGCTGCCGCCGCCACCGCCTTCGTCGAAGTTCTTGATGGCCGTCACCGGCGTGCCGAAGCGGCTGGTCAAACGCTTCGGCTCGCGCGCCACGGCCGCGAGCCAGGTCTCCTGCAGCGGCGCGACGATGCCGCCGTAGCTCAGCACGGCGCCGAGCATCGGCACGGCTTCGTCGTCGGCGCGGATCGTGAGCTCGGGTTCGCCGAGCCGGCGCGACAGTGCCGCCAGCAGCGAAGGCGACTGCTGCGACACATGCACTTCGCGGATCGGCTCGGCGCTGGCGGGGCGCCAGGCACCGAGGCGCTTCAGCAGCTGCACGCTGCCGAGCGAGAGCGCCAGCGTGCGCGGATCGGCAGACACATCCTTGTCGATCGCGCGCGCATCGAAGAGCGAGATCTCGGCCTCGGGCAGCGCCGCGGCCGCATGCAGCGCCAACGCGAGGCCGACCGGGCCGGCGCCGACCACGGCCAGGCGCATCGGCCGTGCCTCCATGCCGCGTGTCGTTTTGTCCATGCGCGCACACCCTTTATGGGGATCGTTGTGACCCCCTGCGCCGTATTATTCGCCGCACCCGGATGTCCGGGGCTCGTGTGGAGATCGCTGCCATGGCGCTGATGGATTTCATCAAGAAACAGTTCATCGACATCCTCGAGTGGACGGAGGAGAGCGACGGCACCCTCGCCTGGCGCTACCCGATGGAAGACCGCGAGATCCAGAACGACGGCTCGCTCACGGTGCGCGAATCGCAGGTGGCGATGTTCGTCAACGAAGGCAAGGTGGCCGATGTCTTCGGCCCTGGCCGCTACACGCTGACGACGGCGACGCTGCCCATACTCACATACCTGCAGAACTGGGACAAGCTTTTCCGCAGCCCCTTCAAGAGCGACGTGTATTTCTTCAGCACGCGCCAGCAGATCGACCAGCGCTGGGGCACCAGCCAGCCGGTGACGATCCGCGACAAGGACTTCGGCGCCGTGCGCATCCGCGCCTTCGGCAACTTCTCCTATCGCGTCGCCGATCCGCGCGTGTTCTACAACGAGATATCGGGCACCCGCGATCGCTACACCGTCATGGAGCTCGACGGCCAGCTGCGCGGCCTGATGCTGCAGAACATCTCCGACGCCGTCGGCGCCAGCGGCACGCCGTTTCTCGACCTCGCTGCCAACCAGGTCGAGTTCGCGAAGGCGTTGCGCGAGACCACCGCGCCCGACTTCGAGAAGCTCGGCCTGAAGCTCGAGCTGGTGACGATGCAGAACGTGTCGCTGCCGGAGGAGCTGCAGAAGATCCTCGACCAGAAAATCGGCATGGGCATGGTCGGCGACATGGGCAAGTTCATGCAGTACCAGACGGCGCAGTCGATCCCGGCCTTCGCGGCCGGTGCCGGAGGCGAAGGTGGTGGTGGAATCGTCGGCAGCGCCGTCGGCCTCGGCGCCGGCGTGGCGCTCGGACAGGTCATGGCGAACCAGCTCGGCCAGGGCCTCAACACAATGGCGCCGGGTGCGCCGGCAGCGGCGGCCGGTGTGGCGGCTGCTTCCGGTGGCGTCAAGCCCGAAGACGTCATGGCCACGCTCGAGCGCCTGGCCGACATGAAGACCAAGGGCATCCTGACGGCCGAAGAATTCGACGCCAAGAAGGTCGAGCTGCTGAAGAAGCTGAGCTGAAGGTGGAGCCTCACGGCGCCTGAGCCGTCTGCCTCCATTGGCGATCGAATCCGCTCCGCAGCGCGCCTACCGTGCGGCCTGCCCGAACTGCGGCGCGCCGGTCGAGTTCGCGTCGGCGGCGTCGCCGTTCGCCATCTGCGGCTTCTGCCGCTCGGTGGTCGTTCGCGCCGGCGACCAGCTCCGCAAGATCGGCGAGAGCGCCGAGCTGTTCGACGATCACTCGCCGCTGCAGATGGGCGCAGCAGGCAGGTACCAGGGCGCCGCCTTCACGCTCGTCGGCCGGCTCCAGTACCGCATCACCGACGGCACCTGGAACGAGTGGCACGCGCTCTTCTCGACATCGACCGCCGCCGACGCGCAGAAATCAGGCTGGCTCTCGGAAGACAACGGCCGCTACGTCGTCGCCTTCGACGCCCCGCTCACGACCGCATTGCCGGCTGCCGATCAGCTCCGGCCCGGTGCGCCGCTCACGGTCAACGCCGAGAGCTGGACGGTGGCCTCGGTGGTCTCGGCGACGCTGGCGGCGGCCGAGGGGGAGCTGCCGAGAAAGCCGAACCTCGGCCACGGTTTCGTGGTCGCCGATGTGCGCTCGAGTCGCGGCGAGGTCGGCACCATCGACTACACCGACCCGGCGCGGCCGGCCTGGTCGGTGGGCCGCTCGGTGGCACTCACCGAGCTCGCGCTCACCGGCTTGCGCGAGGCCAGCGAGAAAGGCCTGGCCGGCCGGGCGCTGCAGTGCCCGAACTGCGGCGCCGCCCTCGAGGTCAAGCTGGCGACGACGCAATCGATCGTCTGCCACCAGTGCAAGTCGGTCGTCGACGTGTCCAAAGGCGTCGGCGGCGACCTCGCCCACTACGCGCAGGCCAGCGGCGCCGCGCCGCTCATCCCGCTCGGCAGCGTCGGCACGCTGGCGCTGGGTGGCAAGGAAGCGCTGCCGTGGCAGGTCGTCGGCTATGTCGAGCGCTGCGAGGTCGAGCAAAGCGCCGACGACGACCAGAGCTTCTGGCGCGAGTACCTGCTCTACAACCGGATGGCCGGCTTCGCCTTCATCGTCGACGCCGACGACGGCTGGAGCTGGTCGGTGCCGATCACCGGCGCGCCCGAGCGGGCCGGCGACGCCGTCAAGCTCGACGGCGTTCTTTATCGAAAGCTCTATGACTACATCGGCCAGATCACCTACGTGCTTGGCGAGTTCTACTGGCAGCTGACGCGCCAGCAGCGCACCGCCAACATCGACTATCAGGGCACCGGCAGCGCTTCGGCCAAGCGCCTCAACCGCGAGCAGACGACAGCCTCGGGCAGCCAGGAAATCGTCTGGTCGGCCGGTGAGACGCTGTCGGCCGATGCGGTGACGAGCGCCTTCCGCCTCGCGCCCGACCAGAGCGCTGCGCTCCAGCGCGACGCCTTGCCGACGAGCATGGGCCGATGGTCGGCGCTGAAGATCATCGTCGTCGTCGTGCTCGTGCTGATCGTGCTCGCCATGTTCGTTCGCTGCAGTTCGAGCAGCGAGCGCGATTGCAGGCCGACGCGCGACACTTTCGGACCGTCTTCGGCCGAGTATCAGAATTGCCTGAACGACCAGCGCAGCGGCAGCGGCTCGCGCAGCAGTGGCGGCGCGTTCGGCGGCTTTTCGACGGGTGGCGGCCACAAGTAGCGCCTTCCCTCGATTCCATCGCCACCCCGACTACCCACGACCGGAGATTGACATGAACTACGAATGGCTCAAGCCCGCAACCATCTTCGGCTCGATCCTGTATGCGCTGATCGGCATCTTCGTTCTCGGCATCTTCTTCGTGGTCGTCGACAAGCTGACGCCTTACCACTTGTGGACCGAGATCGTCGAGAAGAAGAACGTCGCGCTCGCGATCGTGCTCGGCGCAATGTGCATCGCCGTCGGCCTCATCGTCGCGGCGGCGGTGCACGGCTAATACAGACACTCCCGCGAGCCACGGCCGACCGGCGGCGGCCAGCGTCGCGCGTTCCACGGCATCCTCGTCTGCCGTGCCCGCTTCTGCTTCGTCGTACCAACTCCAGGCGCCCCGCGTCGCCCGGCACCTGCGCCGTGGCGCGCAGCTTCGGGCTCTCGGCGAGACGGTGCAGGCCCATCCGCTGACGTGGGTGATGGGCCTGCCGGGGGCCGGCAAGACTTCGCTGGTCGCATGCTGGCTGGCCGAATCGGCCACGCCCGCGATCTGGTACCGGCTCGACGAAAGCGACGCTGACGTCGCTGCCCTGTTCGCCGCGATCACCGAGGCAGCGGGCGCCGATCGTCGCCTGCCGGAGTGGTCGCGACGCGGCCGCGGTCGCAGTGCCGATAGCTCCCACGATCTCGCTCGCCGAATCGGGCGACGGCGTGGTGCGCATCTCGTGGCCTCAGGCCCAGGCCGGCGTGACGTACGCGGTTTACTACGACGTGAACCCCAACGTCGTCATCGGTACCGCGAATCTCGCCACTCAGCTCGGTGGCACGGGCACCTCGCCGGTGACGGTAAGCGGCCTGGTCAATGCGACCGACTACATCTTCGTCGTGCGTGCCACCAACGCGGCCGGCACGGTATCGAGCGGCTATGCGGTCAAGGCACCCAAGGTCCTGGCGCTGCAGTTCGCGTACTGCCCGGCGGGCGGCAACAGCTGCTTCGATCCGACCCGGGCCGACGGCAACTTCGGTGCGTTCTACACGAGCATGGCCTACACCCGCTACGGCGGCGGCGACCATTGCGTGGCCGTCAAGAGCGATCGGCAAATCATGCACATGGTCGACGACCTGGCACCGGTGCACACGCAGTTCGCCGGCAGGGGTGTCGGCCCGATCCCGCTCAACGGCGTGGCGGCGAGCCCCGACGGCGTGGTGCTCGCGGTCGGCGACAGCGGCGCGCTGATGCGCTCCGACGACGGCGGCCTGCAGTGGACGAGCGTCAGCATCCGCTTCCAGGGCACCACGGCCGCGACCACGCGCTTTGCGTCGGTGGCGTACGGCAACGGCGTGTTCGTCGCCGTTGGCAGCTACGGCGACACCTTCGGCGTGAACCACGACATCATCGTCACGCACCCGGCGCACTTCGCCTGCCCTGCCGGCGCCAGCTGCACGACGTTCTCCGGCACCACCGCGTACACGCCGCTCATGAATTCGCAGCTCAACCAGGTGGCGTTCGGCAACGGCCGCTTCGTGGTCCTCGGCTCGAACGACAGCTACATCGACGCTGCCGGCGTGCGCCAGTCCACCACCGCCGGCTACACCAGCACCGACGCTGCGCAGTGGGCCTTCGCGACGCCCACCGGCACGGCAGGTCACCAACCCGGGCAACTTCATCAACAAGAGCGGTGGCGCAGCCAAGAGCTCGTGGCTGAGCGGCAACCCGAACGCGCCTCTGTTCCGCGCCAGCCTGCGCGGCGAGAAGAACATCATGACCTACGGCAACAGCCGCTACGTGGCCATCACCAACGGCTACGTGTACGTCTCGAAGTAGCGCGAAGCAAAGGCGGTCGTCGTCCCTATCATGGCGGCCAGCGCCATGAAGACGACCGTTGAACTCGCCCGGTGAACCGGCGCCGGCCGCGGCGCCGGTGCGGCCGGCCGAGGTCGCGCTGCTCGCGTCGGTGTTCGTCGTCGCGGCCTGCGGCCTCGTCTACGAGCTCGCCGCGGGCACCCTCGCCAGCTACCTGCTCGGCGATTCGATCCTGCAGTTCTCGACCGTCATCGGCACCTACCTGTTCGCGATGGGCGTGGGCTCCTACCTGTCGCGCTTCATCGAGCGCCAGCTGGTGGCGCAGTTCCTGCGCATCGAGCTGCTGGTCGGGCTGGTCGGCGGCCTGATGCCGGCGGCGCTGTTCGCCCTGCAATCGCTGGCGGCGCCGTCGTTCCGCTTCGCTCTCTACGCGATGGTGCTCGCCGTCGGCATCCTGGTCGGCCTCGAGATCCCGCTGGTGATGCGCATCCTCCGGCGCCAGCTGCGCGGCAGCGGCAGCGAGCGCGCGACCGTGAAGACGCTGGTCTCGCAGGTGCTGACCTTCGACTACCTGGGCGCCCTCGCGGTCTCGATCGCGTTTCCGCTGCTGCTCGTGCCGCAGCTCGGCCTCATCCGAACCGGCGTGCTGTTCGGGCTCTTCAACGCCGCCGTCGCCGTATGGGCGCTCTGGCTCTTTCGCGGCGAAATCCGCGGCCGGGTGGCACACGCCACGGCCTGTGCGCTCACCGTGACGGCGCTGGCGGCGACGCTCCTCGGCGCCGACCGCATCACGACCTGGGCCGAAGACCGCTTCTACGCCGACCACGTGCTCTACAGCGAAACGAGCGCCTACCAGCGCATCGTCATCACCGCCAGCCGCGCCGGCGTGCGCCTCTTCCTCAACGGCAACCTGCAGTTCCACTCGCGCGACGAATACCGTTACCACGAGGCGCTCGTGCATCCGGCGCTCTCGGCCCAGGGCGCACCACACCGCGTGCTCGTGCTCGGCGGCGGCGACGGCATGGCGGTGCGCGAAATCCTGAAGTACCGGAGCGTCGAGCACGTGACGCTGGTCGAGCTCGACCCGCACATGACCGCGCTGTTCTCGCAACAGCCGCTGCTGCGCCGCCTCAACGCCGACTCACTGCATTCGGCCAAGGTCGAGATCGTCAATGCCGACGCCTTCACCTGGCTCGACGGCAACGACGCGATGTTCGACGCCATCGTCGTCGACTTTCCGGACCCCACCAACTTCTCGGTCGGCAAGCTCTACACACGCACCTTCTACGAGATGCTCGACCGGCACCTGTCGGCGAGCGGCTACGCCGTGATCCAGACGACCTCGCCGCTGATCGCGCGAAAGAGCTTCTGGACCGTCGCCGCCACGCTCGAGGCCGCCGGCTTCACGACGACGCCGTACCACGCCCACGTGCCGAGCTTCGGCGAATGGGGCTTCATCGTCGCCAGCCGGCGGCCGTTCAGGATGCCGACGGCGCTGCCGCCCGGTCTGCGCTTCCTGACGCCGGCCGGGCTGCCGGCGCTGTTCGACTTTCCGCCCGACATGGCACGCGTGCCGGCCGACGTGAACCGGCTCTCGAACCAGGTGCTGGTGCAGACCTTCGAGGAAGAGTGGGGCAAGGTGCAACGATGACCGGCGGCGCCGGTCCGTCGCGCCGCAGCGTTCTCGGCGCCTCGCTGGCGGCCGCCCTGGCGCCGCTCGGCTGCACCCGCAGCGACGCGTCTTCGTTCGCGGGCGGCTGGGTCGGCGCTTCGCACGAGCGTGGCCACCTCGTGCGCGCCGGTGCGAGTGCTGCGAGGTCGGGCGCCGCGCCGCGCATCGACGTGACGCGACGCGTCGGCGCAATCGTCGTCGGCGGCGGCGTCGCCGGCCTGGCCGCGGCGCGGGCGCTGCGTGCAGCCGGCGTCGACGACAGCCATGTCCTCGAGCTCGAAGACGGCGCCGGCGGCAACAGCCGCGGCCACACCATGGCCGGCATGCGTTGCCCGCTCGGCGCGCACTATCTGCCGGTGCCGGGCGAGGGCGCCGTCGAGGTCGTCCGGCTGCTCGACGAGCTCGGCGTCCGCAAGCTCGTCGACGGCCGCGCCGTCTACGACGAACGCGTGCTCTGCCACTCGCCGCAGGAGCGCCTCTTCATCGCCGGCGGCTGGCGCGATGGCCTGCTGCCACCGGTCGAGGCGCTGCCGGCCGCCGAGCGCGCCACGACGCTCGCGCAATATCGCGTCTTCTCGAAAGCTGTCGGCACGGCCGGCGAGGGCGCCGCCTTCGCGATCCCGACCGCGCGCTCGCACTGGAGCGAGAGCGTCGCCGTGCTCGACCGCATGACCTTCGCGAGCTGGCTCGACGGCCGCGGCCTCACCGCGCCGGCCTTGCGCTGGTACCTGGACTACTGCTGCCGCGACGACTACGGCGCCGGCGCCGCGCAGGTCTCGGCCTGGGCCGGGCTGCACTACTTCGCCAGCCGCCACGGCTTTCGCGCGCCCGGTGACGACAGCCGCGGCAACGTCGGCAACTCCGGCAACACGAGCGATGACGGCGTCCTGACCTGGCCGCAGGGCAATGCCTGGCTCGCCGAACGGCTGGCGACGCCGCTCGGTGACCGGCTCCACGGCGGCCGCGTCGTCGTCGCCGTCGAAGAAGGCCGTGGCGAGGTCGTGGTCGATGCCATCGACGCGGCCACCCAGCGCCGCGAGCGCTGGATCGCGCCGCATGTCGTGCTGGCGACGCCGTTGTTCGTCGCCGCCCGATTGCTGACGGCACCGCCGCCAGCGCTCGCCGAGGCTGTGCGGGCGATGCGGCACGCGCCCTGGCTGGTCGCCAACCTGCAGCTCGACGCCGCCCTCGACGACGTGCCCGGCGCGCCGCTGTCGTGGGACAACGTCGTCTACGGCAGCGTCGGCCTCGGCTACGTCGACGCCATGCACCAGACGCTGCGGCCCTTCGCCGGCGCCACCGTGCTCACCGCCTACTGGGCGCTCGGCGGCGCCGATGCCGAGGAACTGGCCGCGAACCGCCAGCGCCTCCTGGCGGACGACTGGCGCAGCTGGGCCGGCCGCGTCGTCGCCGACCTCGCCGCGGCGCATCCCGACCTGCCGGCCAAGGTGCGCCGGGCCGACCTCATGCGCTACGGCCACGCGATGAGCGTGCCGGTGCCCGGCGTGCGCAGCAGCGCCGCCCTGGCCGCGCTCGCCGGGCCGCAGAAGCGCGTTCATTTCGCACACGCCGACCTCTCGGCGTATTCGGTGTTCGAGGAGGCGCTGTTCCACGGCACCCGCGCCGGCCGCGCCGCCGCCGGGACAGCGGCATCGGTGTCGGCGTCGGCATCGACGTGACGGACGAGAGACGCGATCGCACGGCTACGATCACGGCCTCTCACCGAGGCTCGTCGCCGCCCGCACGATGACCCGCCCGCCACCGGCTCCGCTGCACCGCATCGAAACCAACTTATTCGTCGTGCTCGTCGCCGGCCTGACGCTGGCGATGGCCGCCGTTCTCTGGCCGTATTCGGGCACGGTGTTCTGGGGCGCGGTGCTGGCGCTGCGGTTCGAGCCGCTCTATCGCCGCATCCTCGGCCGCATGCCGAGGCGGTCGACGCCTGCCGCCCTGGCGACGGTGGCGATCATCCTGGTCATCGTCATCCTGCCGGTGGCGCTGGTCGCGATCACGCTGGTGCAGGAGATCACCGGGCTGTTCCAGCGCGTCAAGTCGGGCCAGGTCGACTTCGGCCGCTACTTCGAGCAGATCGTCGCGGCGCTGCCGTCGTGGGCCACCGGCCTCATGGACCGGGTCGGCCTCGGCGACGTCGGCGCCCTGCAGCAAAAGCTCACCGCCGCGATCACGACGCGCGGCCGGGCCATGGCCGGCCGCGCCGTCGACTTCGGTCAGGACGCGCTCGATCTGATCGTCGGCTTCTGCGTCGCCATGGACCTGCTCCTCTTCCTGCTCCGCGACGGCCGCGAGGTCTCGCGCAAGGTCATCGAGGCGATCCCCGTCGATCCGCGTCACAAGGGCGTGCTGATCGACAAGTTCACGACCGTGATCCGCGCCACCGTCAAGGGCAACATCCTCGTCGCCGCGGCGCAGGGCGCGCTCGGCGGCCTGGCGTTCTGGGTCCTCGGCGTGCACGGCGCCGTCGTCTGGGCCGTCGTGATGGCCTTCCTGTCGCTGCTGCCGGCGATCGGCGCGGCGCTCATCTGGGCGCCGGTGGCGCTCTATCTGCTGGCGACCGGCGAGGTCTGGCAAGGCGCGGCGCTGATCGCCTGGGGCGTGCTCGTCATCGGCCTGATCGACAACGTGCTGCGGCCGGCGCTGGTCGGCAAGGACACCCAGATGCCCGACTACGTCGTCCTCATCACGACGCTCGGTGGCCTGGCCCTGTTCGGCCTCAACGGCTTCGTGATCGGGCCGGTGATCG
>JAYTYH010000479.1:0-3913 GCA_043742485.1 Rhizobacter sp. | reverse complement strand
TGCCGGGCTGGCCGTAGTCGCTGCCGTCTTCGAGGATCACGCGCACGGTGGCGCCGTCGCCACCGGACCGCTTGAACTGGCCGCTCGCGACCGCCTTGCGAAGGCGCAGCACGTCGGTCGTCGACTGCGTGAAGTTGACATACATCGGGTTGATCTGCTGGACGATGGCGAGCGGCGTCGCCTCGCCCTGGCCGACCAGCGAGCCTTCGGTGGCGAGTGCACGGCCAATGCGGCCCGAGATCGGCGCCGCCACCGAGGCATAGCCGAGGCTGATCTGCGCCGTCTGCACCAAGGCGCGGGCGGCGGCGACGTCGGCCTCGGCGGTTTTCTGTGCCGCCACGGCGTTGACGTAGTCCTGCTTGCTGATGGCGTTGGCTTCGAGCAGCGGCTTGTAGCGCTCGGCCTGCGCCGTCGCCTGGGTGACGACGGCCTGGGCCCGCGACAGCGTGGCCTGGGCACTGGCGACGCCGGCAAGATACGGCGCCGAGTCGATCGTGAAGAGCGGCTGGCCGGCCTTGACGTCGCTGCCCTCGGTGAAGAGGCGCTTTTGCAGGATGCCGGCGGCACGCGCCCGCACCTGGGCGACTCGTGAGGCTTCCAGCCGGCCCGGCAGCTCGGTGGCGAGGCCGACCGCGCGCGGTGCCACCGTGACGACGCCGACCTCGGCCGGCGGCGGCGCGCCGGCGCCACCCGGGCCAGCGGCAGGCGCACCAGGCTTCGGGCCGCAAGCGGCGAGCAGGACGATCGCGGTCGCCACCACGACAAAAACGCGGCCGGCGTGGCCGACGACTGCCGGCTGCAGCGAGATGGTCTTCAACGCGGACATGCGCGAACCCTTCGAGTGAATCGGAAGCACCAGCGCGGAGAACCCGGGAGCCGTCTGTTAGTATACATACAGATCTGAATGTAAAAGGAGCTTGACGCCGTCATGGCCCGCCATACCAAGGAAGAAGCGCTGGCGACGCGCAGCCGCATCCTCGACGCCGCCGAGCTCCTTTTCGAGGCCCACGGCGTGTCGCAGACCTCGCTGCACCACATCGCCGAGGCGGCCGGCGTGACCCGCGGCGCCATCTATTGGCACTTCGAGAACAAGGCCGATCTCTTCAACGCCGTGATGGAACGCGTGACGCTGCCGATGGAGGCAGCGCTGAGAGCAAGTGCCGAGTCACGCCAGGCCGATCCGATCGAAACCATTCGCCGCAGCTTCATCGATGCGCTGCGCGCCACCGTGACCGACCCGCAGGCGCGGCGGGTCTTCGAGATCGCCATCCACAAGGTCGAGTACGTCGGCGAGCTCGTCGCCGTGCGCGACCGGCGGCTGGCGATACGCAACGAGTGTCTCGGCGAGGTCGAGCGCGGCCTGCGGCTGGCCATGCGCCGCGGCCTGCTCGGCAAACGCATCCCGGCCCGCCTGGCCGCGATCGGCCTGCACGCCATGGTCGAAGGCCTGATGCAGAACTGGATGCTCGATCCTGAGGCCTTCGACCTCGTCGATGCCGGCACCCGCATCCTCGACGGCTATCTCGCCGGCCTGAGCACCGAGGCGCCGGTCGCCAGGGCCGGCGCGCGCAAGTCGGCTTGAGTGGTTAACGCGGCGTTCGGTAGCCCGCCGGCACCCACGTGTAGGCGTCGCCATCGCCGCGCAGGTGGCCGAGCCCGGGAAACGACAGGTGCGCCGCGCCGACCCAGTAGCCCTGCTTGACGGCATCGGCGTAGGCGAGCTTCCTCTGCGCTGCCGCCGCCTTGCTGTCGGTATCGAACGCGATCGTCACCGACAGTTCGGCGAACTGCACCGCAGCCACGTGCACCAGGTCGCCCCAGAGCATCAGCTTCTGGCCCTTCGACTCGACCCCATAGACGGTGTGGCCGGGCGTGTGGCCGGGCGCGGCTATGGCGCGGATGCCGGGAAACAGATCGGTGCTGCCGGTGAAGCCCTTGAACCTGCCGGCCGTCACGTACGGGTTGACCGACGCCATCGCGCCCTGGAAGAAGCCCTTCGCCGCCTCCGGCGCGGCGGCCAGGCGGGCCGGGCTGAGCCAGAAGTCTGCATCGGCCTGGTCGGCGTGGACGGTCGCGTTCGCGAAGGTCGGCTTGCCGTCGGTCATCAGGCCGCCGACGTGGTCGGGATGCATGTGCGTGATCAGGACCGCGTCGACCTGCTCGGGCTTGTAGCAAGGCGGCCGCCAGGTTCGCGAGCAGGTTGCCGAGCGTCGGCCCGAACAGCTTGGCGGCACCGGTGTCGACGAGCACGAGCTGGCTGCCGGTGTTGACGAGGAAGGCGTTGACGGAGGTCTGCACCGCGTCGCCTTCGAACGCCCGTTGCAGCATGTCGCCAACGTGCGCCGCCGTCGTGTCGGTGAGGAGTTCTTTCGGCTTCAGGTCGACGGTGCCGTCGCTGAGCGCGGTGATCTCGAAGTCGCCGAGCATCATCCGGTAGCAGCCGGGCGCCTGCGTCTTGACTTGCGGCGCGGCGGCGTGGCCGGCTCCGGCCAGGCACAACGAAGCGGCCAGGATGGCGGAGCCGCGGCGCGTGGGTCGAGTCAGTTTCTTGGCGAGCTCCACCTGCAAAGCGGCGAAGAATAGCGGAGAGGGTGGCGGGCGAACCCGCCGTGCGGCTAGGCCGCGGCGCGCTCGAACTTGAAGACGGCGACGCTGGCGAGCAGGTTCGGAAACGTGCGCACCGCCTTGCCTGCCTGGATGCCGAAGGCGTCGAGGATGGTCAGGCCGTCTTTTCGCGCCAGCACCTCGAAGTCGGTGTACGTGCCGACGCGAATGTTCGGCGTGTCGTACCACTGGTAAGGCAACACGCGCGTCACCGGCATGCGGCCGCCGATCACGTGCAGGCGGTTCGGCCAGTGCGCGAAGTTCGGAAAGCTGACGATGCCGATGCGGCCGACGCGCGCCGTCTCGCGCAACATCTTCTCGGTGTTCTTCAGGTGCTGCAGCGTGTCGAGCTGGAGCACGACGTCGAAGCTGCGGTCTTCGAACAACGCCAGCCCTTCCTCGAGGTTGAGCTGGATGACGTTGACGCCGCGTTGCTGGCAGGCGAGGACGTCGGCGTCGGCGATCTCGATGCCGTAGCCACTGCACTGCCGGTGGTCGCGCAGATGCACGAGCAGGTCGCCGTTGCCGCAGCCGAGGTCGAGCACGCGCGAGCCGGGTGGCACCAGCTCGGCGATGAGCTCGAGGTCTTTGCGGTCGCTCACCCAAGCTCCCGATGCAGACGCTCGAAGCCCGCCCGCAGGAAGCCGTGGTAACGCGGGTCGTCGAACAGGAAAGCGTCGTGGCCGTGCGGCGCGTCGATCTCGGCATAGCTGACGTCGAGTCCGTTGTCGACGAGCGCCTTGACGATCTCGCGCGAGCGGGCCGGCGCGAAGCGCCAGTCGGTCGAGAAGCTGACGAGCTCGAAGCGGCAGCGCGCCTGCGCGAAGGTCGCAGTCAGATCGCCGCCGTGGCCGCGCGCCGGGTCGAAGTAGTCGAGGGCGCGGGTGATGAGCAAATAGGTGTTGGCGTCGAAGTACTCGCTGAACTTGTCGCCTTGGTGGCGCAGGTAGGCCTCGATCTGGAACTCGATCTCCTGCGTCGAGTAGTTGAAGGCGGCCTTCTGCATGTCGCGGCCGAACTTGGCCTCCATGGCATCGTCGGAGAGATAGGTGATGTGGCCAATCATCCGCGCCACGCGCAGGCCGCGGCGCGGGATCGTGCCGTGCTCGGCGTAGTGGCCGCCGAAGAATTCGGGATCGGTGACGATGGCGCGCCGCGCCACTTCGTTGAAGGCGATGTTCTGCGCCGAGAGATTCGGTGCCGTGGCGACGGCGATGCACTGGCGCAGGCGCTCGGGATAGCGCAGCGACCAGTCGAGCGCCTGCATGCCGCCGAGGCTGCCGCCGATTACGGCCGCCAGCGTCGTGAT
>JAYTYH010000478.1:0-1795 GCA_043742485.1 Rhizobacter sp. | reverse complement strand
TTCGGCCATGCCGGCCGCAAGCAGTGCGGCCTCGGCCTCGTCGTTCATCCGGAACGGGCCGCAGATGTAGACGTGATCGATCGAATCGGCCGGCACCAGCGTGTACAGAAACTCACCGATCTTGTGGCGATTCATCACGCCCATGTTCAGCGCTGAATCGGTGTGCTCGTCGGAGAACACATGGTGCAGCACGAGCCGGGTAAGGTAACGATTCTTCAGGTCGTCGAGTTCCTCCTTGAACATTGTCGACCTGAGCAGCCGGTTGCCGTAGATCAGCGTGAAGCGGCTGTGCGGCTCGCGCACCAGCACCGTTTTCATGATCGACAGGATCGGCGTGATGCCGCTGCCGCCGGCGATGCCGACATGGTGGCGGCGGGTTGCGGGGTCGAGGGGCACGAAGAAGCGGCCCTGCGGCGTCATCACGTCGATGGTGTCGCCAGGCTTCAGGTTGTCGTTGATCCAGTTCGAGAACACGCCGCCGCGAACCTTGCGCACGCCGACGCGCAACTGCCCGTCGTCGACGCCGGCGCAGATCGAATACGAGCGGCGCAGGTCGCGGCCGTCGATCTGCTTGCGCAGCGTCAGGTACTGCCCCTGCGTGAAGCCGAACACGTCGCGCAGCGGCCCGGGAATGTCGAACGAGACGATAAGGGCTTCGGCAGTGTCGGGCTCGACGGCGCCGACGCGCAGCGGATGGAAGACGACGCTCATGCCGGGGCTCAGAGCGCCTTGAAATGCTCGAAAGGCTCGCGGCAGCCCAGGCAGCGGTGGAGCGACTTGCAGGCCGTGCTGCCGAACGCCGACAGCCGCTCGGTCAGCCTACTGCCGCAGCGCGGGCAGCAGAGCGCGGCGTCGGCCTTGCGGCCGAAGATGCGGATCGGCTGCACACCCTCCATCGCCGCCGGCCCGGGCGGCGCGATGCCGTACTCGGACAGCTTGCGGCGCCCTTCGTCGCTGATCCAGTCGGTGGTCCAGGCCGGAGCGCGCCTGAGCGTCGCGCGCGCCGGGCCGAGCCGCGCCGCCTCGATGGCCGCCAGCACGTCATGCTCGATGACTTCGGTGGCCGGACAGCCCGAATAGGTGGGCGTCAGCACGATCTCGAGCTCGTGGCCGTGGTCGATCACGCCGCGCACGATGCCGAGGTCGCACACCGACAGGGCCGGCACTTCCGGGTCGAGCACCGTGCCGAGCACCTGCCATGCCTTGTCGCAGCGGCTCGCGCCGATGACCGCCGTGGGCTCGCCGTTCACCAGACGCCTCCCGGAAACGCGCGCTGCAGGTACTGCATGTCGGTCAGGATGTAGCCCATGTGCTCGGTGTGCAGGCCGCTTTTTCCCGTGCTGCGAAAAGCCGACTCGGCGGGCATCGCGAGACCGGCTTCATCGAGGATCTCCGTCATCGCCAGCCTCCAGGGTTCACGCAGCTCGGCCCAGTTCGGACCGATGCCGCTGGCCTGCGCATGCCGGTCGACCGCGTCGGCTTCAAACATTTCGGGAACGTAGCGCCACAGCCCGTGCAGCGCAGCCTCGGTGCGCCGGCGCGATTCGTCGGTGCCGTCGGCCAGGCGCACCACCCAGTCGGCGGCGTGCCGCTGGTGATAGCGCGCTTCCTTGACCGCCTTGCCGGCGATGGCTGCCAGCTCGGCGTCGGTGGAGCCTTCGCTCAAGCGCTGCCACAGCAGCTTGAGCAGCGTCGCGACCATGGCGTTGCGCAGCACGGTGAAGGCGAAGTCGCCGCGCGGCAGCTCGACGATGGTGAGGTTGCGGTAGTCGCGCTCGTCGCGCAGGAAGGCGAG
>JAYTYH010000477.1:0-3446 GCA_043742485.1 Rhizobacter sp. | reverse complement strand
GCTCTAACCGACTGAGCTAAAGCGCCTGAGCCAGCGAGTATACCGAGCCGTTTTCGCGGCTTCAGTCGCACCGAAAAGACAGTCCGCCGATGTTCAGTTTCTTCAGGAAAAGGCCGGCTCCGGAGGCCACGGCCGGGGCCCCGACCGAGGCACTTCCGGTGGCCGCAACGGAGCGGCCACGCACGGCGATGGAATGGCTCAACGCCGACGTCGGTGAGCTGTTCTTCGGCAAGAAAGCGCCGCCAGCAATCGATGGCGACGACATCGAAGCGGTCGTCGAAGTCAAAAATCCGGCGACGGCCGCATCGGAGTCCGACGCTCACGCCGACGAGCGCACTGGCTGGGTCGCGAAGCTGAAGAGCGGCCTGCAACGCACCGGCGGCGCGATCGCCGACGCTTTTGTCGGCGCCGAGATCAACGACGCCCTTTACGAAGACCTCGAAGCGGCGCTGTTGCAGGCCGACGCCGGCGCGGCGGCGACACGCTACCTGCTCGACGACCTGCAGGCCCGCGTCAAACGCGCCGATACGCGCGACGGCGCCGCGGCCCGCCGCCTGCTCGCGCGCTGCGTCGAAGACCTGCTGGCGCCGCTCGAGCAGCCGCTCGTGATCGGCGAGCACGTGCCCACCGTCATCATGGTCGTCGGCGTCAACGGCGCCGGCAAGACGACCAGCGTCGGCAAGCTGGCGCGCCATCTCATCGACTCCGACCAGAAGGTTCTGCTCGCCGCCGCCGACACCTTCCGCGCCGCCGCACGCGAACAGTTGCTGGCGTGGGCCGAGCGTGCCGGCGGCGCTGCGACCGGATCGGCCGCGAGCAGGATCGACATCGTCAGCCAGGAAGGCGGCGACCCGGCCGGCGTCACCTTCGACGCCGTCGTCGCTGCCAAGGCGCGCGGCTGCGATGTCGTCATCGCCGACACCGCCGGCCGGCTGGCGACGCAAGCCCACCTGATGGACGAGTTGAAGAAGATCCGGCGCGTCATCGGCAAGGCGGAGGCAGGCGCGCCGCACGAGGTGATCCTGGTCATTGACGGCAACACCGGTCAGAACGGGCTGACGCAGGTGCAGGCCTTCGACGAAGCGCTCGGCCTCACCGGCCTGATCATCACCAAGCTCGACGGCACTGCCAAGGGCGGCGTGCTGGCAGCGATCGCTCTGTGGTCGCGCGGGCGCGGCAATCCCTTGCCGGTCTACTTCGTGGGCGTCGGCGAGAAGCTCGCTGACCTGCAGACCTTTCGGGCCCGCGAGTTCGCCGACGCGCTCGTCAACTGACGCGCCGCATCGAGCCGCTCAGCGCTGGTCGATCGGCGGCAGCTCGGCCGAGACCGAGTCGAGGTCGTCGAACCAGGTGTTGGCACTCGGCTCGCGAACCTCGATGACTTCGTCCTGGCTCCAGTCGCGGTCGGTATCGGCGAAGGGGTCGACCACCGGGCCGGCCAGGACCACCGCGCCACCGGCGGCGACGGCGCCAGCGGCCGCGGTTGCGGCAGCTGCCGCGGCCACGGTGGCTGCCGGCTCCGACTTTCTCGTCATGCCGGCCGGCACCGCGGGCGCGCCGGGCAGGATCTTTTCACGCGCCGCCTCGATCGTCGGCAGCTTCAGCTCGTTCCAGACATGGACCGTGATGTTGGCGGCCTTGAGCACGCGCGCCATGCGGTCGAAGCGGGCGCGCACGCGTTCGTCGAGCTGCTCGAGCGGCGGCCTCACCTCAACGACGGCGACGACCTGCGAGGTGACGTCGCAGATGACGAAGTCGACGCACTGGCTGCCGAGCCGGCGCATCCACTCTGCGTAGGAGTTGCGCTTCGGCACGGCGAGAAAGCGGGCGATCGGCACCTGGGCCAGGATCATGTAGCCGGGCAGGGCGAGCTTGAGCGTGCTGAACGCCAGCCGTTCGGCCGATCGCAGGATGCGGGTCGGCTCCGGCGGCCAGCCGATCAGCGTGTCGAGTCGCTCGGCCGGTTGCTCCGGCCGCGCGACCGGACCTTGCCGGCGCGCCAGCCACCAGATGAGGGCGGTAGCGGCGAGGGCCGCGGCGATCGAGACGAGGTAGAACGGATCCATCGATGCGCTTTCCTGAACGTGATGAAAAAGAGACAGGGGCCGCGCTCAGCGCATGCCGCCGAAGCCTTTCATGGCGCCCATTCGTTTCATCATCCTCATCATGCCGCCGCCTTTCATTTTCTTCATCATGTCGCGCATCTGCTCGAACTGGTTCAGCAAGCGGTTGACCTCCTGCACGTGAACTCCGGCGCCACCGGCGATCCGCCGCTTGCGCGTTGCCTTCAACAGTTCCGGCTTGCGCCTTTCGAGAGGCGTCATCGAACAGATGATGCCCTCCATGCGACGCACGTCGCGCTCGGCGCGCTCCATCTCGGCGGGCCCGAGATTGGTGGCCTTGCCGGTCATTTGCGAGGGTAGCTTGTCCATCAGGCCGCCGAGCCCGCCCATTTTCTTCATCTGTGAAATCTGCGACAGGAAGTCGTTCAGATCGAAGCTGTCACCGGCCTTGACCTTGTCGGCGAGCTTCTGCGCCGCGGCGACGTCGACGTTCTGCTGGACCTGCTCGACCAGGCCGAGGATGTCGCCCATGCCGAGGATGCGGCCGGCGTGGCGGGCGGCGTCGAAGACCTCGAGGCCGTCGAGCTTCTCGCTGGTGCCGGCGAACTTGATCGGCGCACCGGTGATCGCCCGTACCGACAGTGCCGCGCCGCCGCGCGAGTCACCGTCCATCTTGGTGAGCACGATGCCGGTGAGCGGCAGCGCTTCCTTGAAGGCCTTGGCGGTGTTGATGGCGTCCTGGCCCTGCATGGCGTCGACGACGAACAGCGTCTCGACGGGATCGAGCGCCGCGTGCAGGCTGCGAATCTCGGCCATCAGGGCTTCGTCGATGGCGAGCCGGCCGGCGGTATCGACGAGCAACACGTCGAAGTAGTGGCGCTTGGCGTGATCGAGCGCTGCCTTGGCGATATCGAGCGGCAAGTCGGTGGCGCTCGACGGGAACCACTCGGCGCCGGCCTGCTTGGTCACCAACCGGAGCTGCTCGATGGCAGCCGGCCGGTAGACGTCGGCCGAGACGGTCAGCACCTTCTTCCTGCGTTTCTCGATCAGGTGCTTAGCGAGCTTGGCGGTGGTCGTTGTCTTGCCGGCGCCTTGCAGGCCGGCCATCAGGATCACCGCCGGCGGCTGCGCCTTGAGGTCGAGATCGGCCACGCCTTCGCCCATGGTCGCGGCGAGCTCGCGATCGACGATGCCGACGAAGGCCTGGCCGGGCGACAGCGATCCGGCGACTTCGGCGCCGAGGGCGCGCTCGCGAACACGGGCGATGAAGTCGCGCACGACCGGCAGCGCGACGTCAGCTTCGAGTAGCGCCATGCGCACTTCGCGCAGCATCTCCTGCACGTTGTCTTCGGTGATGCGGGCCTGGCCGCGCATCGTCTTGAC
>JAYTYH010000476.1:0-10320 GCA_043742485.1 Rhizobacter sp. | reverse complement strand
ATGGCCGCCAACGGCGGCTTCCAGGTCGTGATCTCGACCGGCGACAAGGACATGGCCCAGCTCGTGGGCGACAACGTCGTTCTCATCAACACGATGAGCCACGAGCGCCTCGACGCCGCCGGCGTGGCCGCCAAGTTCGGCGTGCCGCCGGAGCGCATCGTCGACTACCTCACGCTGATCGGCGACTCGGTCGACAACGTTCCCGGCGTCGACAAGGTCGGTCCGAAAACGGCCGTGAAGTGGCTGCTCGAGCACGGCACGCTCGAGGGCGTGATGGCCGCCGCGCCGACCATGAAGGGCGTCGTCGGCGAGAACCTGCGGCGGGCCCTCGACTGGCTGCCACAGGGTCGAAAGCTCGTCACCGTCGTCACCGACTTCGACCTCAGCGGCCATGTCCTCGGCTGGCCGGAGTTCGATGCGCTGGCGCTGCGCGAGGTCGAGACCGACAAGCTGTTTGCCCTTTACGACCGCTACGGCTTCGGCTCGATGCGTCGCGACCTCGAGACCGCGCTCGGCAAGAGCGGGCCGGCGCCCGTGAAAAGCGACGACGACGACGGCGACATCGATGTGGCCGACGCGGTGCCTTCGGAGGCCATCGTCAGGAACTACGAGACGGTGACGACGCTGAGCGCGCTCGACGACTGGGTCGCCAGCGTCATGGCGTGCGAGCTGGCGGCGCTCGCCGTCGAGACCGATTCGTTCGAGCCAATGCGGGCGCGCGTGGTCGGCATCGCGCTGGCGGTGGCGCCTGGCCAGGCCTGCTATGTCCCGGTCGGCCACGACTACGCCGGCGCGCCCGACCAGCTCGCCCTGGCCGACGTGCTCGAGAGGCTGCGGCCTTGGCTCGAGAACGGCGCCGCCGGCAAGGTCGGCCAGAACACCAAGTACGACACCCACGTGCTCGCCAATGCCGGCGTCGAGGTGCGCGGCTACCGGCACGACACGCTGCTCGAGAGCTATGTGCTCGAAGCCCACAAGCCGCACGGCCTCGAGAGCCTGGCCTTTCGCCACCTCGGCCGCACCGGCCTGAGCTACGAGGAGATCTGCGGCAAGGGTGTCGGCCAGATCCCGTTCGTGCAGGTCGGCATCGAGCGCGCCGCCGAGTACGCCTGCGAGCGCTGCGAGACGGCGCTGCACGTGCACCAGGCGCTGACGTCGAAACTGGCCGCCGAGCCGGGCCTGGCCGATGTCTACACGCGCATCGAGATGCCGACGAGCGCCATCCTTGGCCGCATCGAGCATGTCGGCGTCCTGATCGACTCGGCGCTGCTGGCGGCGCAGAGCCAGGAGCTGGCGGCGCGCATCGTCACGCTCGAGCAGGAGGCCTACGAGATCGCCGGCCAGCCCTTCAACCTCGGCAGCCCCAAGCAGATCGGCGAGATCCTGTTCGGCAAGCTCGGCCTGCCGGTGGGCCGCAAGACAGCGAGCGGCGCGCCGTCGACCGACGAAGACGTGCTGCAGGAACTCTCGGCCGACTACCCGCTGCCGGCCAAGCTGCTCGAGCACCGCAGCCTGTCGAAGCTGAAGGGCACCTACACCGACAAGCTGCCGCTGATGGTGAACCCGGCGACGGGCCGTGTCCACACCAACTACGCGCAGGCGGTGGCGGTGACGGGCCGGCTCTCGAGCAACGATCCCAACCTGCAGAACATCCCCGTCCGCACCGCGGAAGGCCGGCGCATCCGCGAGGCCTTCATCGCCCCCGAAGGCGCCTTCATCCTCTCGGCCGACTACTCGCAGATCGAGCTGCGCATCATGGCCCACATCTCGGCCGACGCCGGCCTGCTCGGTGCCTTCGCCGCGGGCATCGACGTGCACCGCGCCACTGCGGCCGAGGTCTTCGGCCTGGCCCTCGACGAGGTCTCAAGCGAGCAGCGGCGCTACGCCAAGGTCATCAACTTCGGCCTCATCTACGGCATGAGCGCCTTCGGCCTGGCCGCCAACCTCGGCATCGAGCGCAGCGCCGCCACCGCCTACATCGAGCGTTATTTCGCGCGCTACCCCGGCGTCAAGCGCTACATGGACGAGACGCGGGCGTCGGCGCAGGAGAAGGGTTACGTCGAGACGCTGTTCGGCCGCCGCGTCCACCTGCCCGAGATCAAGAAGCCCGGGCCGCGCCGCGCCGCGGCCGAGCGGCAGGCCATCAACGCGCCGATGCAGGGCACCGCGGCCGACCTCATCAAGCTGGCCATGATCGCCGTGCAGGCCCGCCTCGACGCCGAGCAGCGGGCGACGCGGATGATCATGCAGGTCCACGACGAGCTCGTCTTCGAGGTGCCCGAAGCCGAGCTGGCTTGGGCCCGAGAGACGGTGCCAAAGATCATGTCGGAGGTGGCGACCTTCGCCGTGCCGCTGGTCGCCGATGTCGGCGTCGGTGCCAACTGGGACCAAGCCCATTGAGTCGGTGGTGAAGGCGATGCCGGGTCGTCGCGCCGGTCCTGTCACGAAGCTGTCGCAGACGGCTCCTAGACTATTACCATGAGTGCCACCACCGCACCGGCGCGCGTGGCGATGCCTCCGCTTCTCAATCGCGAACGCGCGATCCTCGAATTCAATCGCCGTGTCCTGGCCCAGTCGCAACGTGCCGACGTGCCCTTGCTGGAGCGGCTGCGCTACGTGTGCATCGTCTCCTCGAATCTCGACGAGTTCTTCGAGGTCCGCTTCGCCGACTGCCTCGAGGCGTCGCGCCAGCCGGGCACTGGCGTCACCGCGGCCGACATCGAGTCGCTCGCGGCCGCCGCGCACGAGCTCATCGACGCGCAGTACGGCGTCTTCAACGACGAGGTGATGCCGGCGCTGGCTGCGAACGGCATCCGGATCGTCAACCACTCCGATCGCAACGAGGCCGAGCGGCACTGGGTGGCGCGCTTCTTCGAAAAGCAGGTGCGTCAGCTGCTGGTGCCGGTCGGCCTCGACCCTTCGCATCCCTTCCCGCAGGTCGCCAACAAGTCGCTCAACTTCATCGCCCGGCTGGCCGGCAAGGACGCCTTCGGCCGGCGAAACACGGTAACGATCGTGAAGGTGCCGCGGGTGCTGCCGCGCGTCATCCAGCTGCCGCGCGTCAAGGGCGAGCCGATGCAGTCGTTTGTGCTGCTCACAAGCGTGATCCGGGCCCACCTCGGCGAGCTGTTCCCGGGCCGCGAGGTCGAGGCCTTCTCGCAGTTCCGCATCACCCGCGACTCCGACCTCGAGGTCGACGCCGACGTTACCAACCTGCGCCAGGCGCTGCGTTCCGGGCTGACGACGCGCCATTTCGGCCAGGCCGTCCGGCTCGAGGTCGTCAACACCTGCCCGGCCGAGCTGTCGGCCTTCCTGCTGCGCCAGTTCGGGCTCGCCGAGTCGGCCATGTACAAGGTCAACGGCCCGGTGAACCTGGTGCGCATGAACGAGCTGATCGACCTCGCCGATGCGCCGGCGTTGCGCTTCCCGCGCTTCGAGCCGGCCTGGCCGGCAAGCCTGCCGCGCCAGCAGTCGATGTTCGACCGCATCCGCCGCGCCGACCTGCTGCTGCACCAGCCTTTCGAGTCCTTCGAGCCGGTGATCCAGTTCCTGCGCGAGGCCGTGTACGACCCCGCGGTGCTGGCCATCAAGCTGACGATCTACCGCACCGGCGCGCAGTCGCCGCTGATGGACCTGCTCATCGAAGCGGCGCGGCGCGGCAAGGAAGTGATGGCCGTCGTCGAGCTGAAGGCGCGGTTCGACGAAGAGGCCAACATCAACTGGGCCGAGCGGCTCGAGGCCGTCGGCGCGCAAGTGGTGTACGGCGTCGTCGGTCTGAAGACGCACGCCAAGCTGCTGCTCGTGACGCGCCGCGTCGAGGGCAAGCTGAAGCGCTACGCCCACCTCTCGACGGGCAACTACAACCCGAAGTCGGCGCGGCTCTATACCGACCTCGGCCACTTCACCGCCGACGCCGACCTCACGTCGGATGTCGATGCCGTCTTCCAGCAGCTCGCCAGCCTCGGCCGCACGCGGCCGCTGAAGTCGATGCTGCAGGCGCCGTTCACGCTACACAAGCAGATGCTCGCGCACGTGGCCCGAGTCGCCGAGGCCGCGGCCGCCGGCAAGCGTGCCCGCATCGTCGTCAAGATCAACGCGCTCACCGACGCGCCGCTCATCGAGGCGCTCGTCGGTGCCGGCCAGGCCGGTGCGGAGATCGATCTCATCGTGCGTGGCGCCTGCATGCTGCCGCCCGGTATCGCCGGCGTGACCGACCGCATTCGCGTGCGCTCGGTCGTCGGCCGCTTCCTCGAGCACTCGCGCATCGCCTACTTCCGCTGGGACGAAGGCGCCGACGACGAAGCGCTGTTCCTGTCGAGCGCCGACTGGATGGGCCGCAACATGTTCGGCCGCATCGAGGTCGGCTGGCCGGTGCGCGATGTCGCCCTGCGCCAGCGCGTCATCGACGAGTGCCTGGTGCCGTATCTGCTCGACGGCGTCGACGCCTGGCTGCTCGAGGCCGACGGCAGCTATCGCCGCGCCAGCGGCGGCCTCGGCTCGGCGCAGCAGGCGTTGATGCGCCGCTACGGCGCGCCCTGACGGCCGGCACCATGGACCTGATCCTCTGGCGGCATGCCGAGGCCGTGCTCGAGAACGAGGCCGAAGACGACCTCGACCGCGCGCTCACGGCCAAGGGCGAGCGCCAGGCCGAGCGCATGGCCGAGTGGCTGAACCGCCGCATCGCCCACTCGACGCGTGTGCTCGCCAGCCCGGCCCGCCGTTGCCAGCAGACGGCGGCGGCGCTCGGCCGCAAGTTCAAGACGCTCGACGAGCTCGCGCCCGATGTCGGCGGCGACACGCTGCTGCGCGTCGCCCGTTGGCCCGATTCGCCGGAGCCGGTGCTCGTGATCGGCCACCAGCCGACGCTGGGCCTGGTCGCGTCGTTCGCGCTGACCGGCGCCGTCTCCGCGTGGCAGGTGCGCAAGGGCGCGGCTTGGTGGCTGCGCCGGCGCTCGCGCGACGGCGACGAGCGCGTCGTGCTGCTTGCCGTGCAGTCGCCCGACTGTCTCTAGGCCGCGCCGACGGCCAGCCGCGGCGCCGGCGCGCTCGTCTTCGCCCAGGCTTCGATCTCTTCGCGCAGCAGGTGCATGGCGCGCGGATGCGTCTCCGCCCACTGCGGCGCCAGCGCCACGACCGGGCGCGTGCCGTCGAGCTGCAGCGTGATCGCGCCGGCAGCGACCTCGTCGCGGGCATGGCAGACGATCACGGCCAGGCGCAGGCACAGCAGCTGCAGCGCGAAGGCGGCGTCCTGCAGCCGCGCCTCGATCTTGCGCAGGCCGCCACGCTGGCCGAGCACGAAGTCGCCGACGCGGCGGAGCTGGCTCTGCGAGAAGCCCGGCGCGTCGACGTGGGAGAGCAGATAGGCGCTGTGCCGGTGATGGTCGTGGTGCGAAATCATCATGCCGGCCTCGTGCAGGGCGGCCGCCCAGCCGAGCTCGCGCTGCGCTTCTTCGTCGACGACGATGCGCGTGCCGGCGAGCAGCGCCGCCGTCACGGTGGCGACGCGGTTCGCCTGCGCGGCGTCGACGCCGAAGCGGCGCTGCAGCTCCGCCACGGAGCTCTCGCGCAGGTCCTCGCGGTCGGCACGTCTCTCGGCAACGCCTCGGGCAGCGAGGTCGAAGATCACGCCCTGGCGCAAGGCGCCGCGCGCCGGCTTGAGGTCGTCGATGCCGAAGTGGGCCGCCAGCGTGTAAAGGATCGAAAGGCCGCCGGCGATGACGGCACGGCGGTCGTCTTTCAGGCCCGGCAGGTCGAGGCGGTCGGCGCTGCCGGCCTCGAGGCAGCGCTCCATGAGCCAGCGCAGGCCGGCGGGCGTGACGCGGCCGTCGCTGATGCCGCTGGCGGCGAGCACCTGCGAGACGGCGCCGACGCTGCCCGACGAGCCGAGCGCTTCGCTCCAGTGCCGCGGTGCGAACGGCTCCAGCGCTTCCTCGAGCTCGGCGCCGGCGGCGACCTGGGCCTCGCGAAAGGCGCGCTCGGTGAAGCGGCCATCGGGAAAGTAGCGCATCGACAGGCTGACGCTGCCGACCTGGAACGACTCGGCGCGCTCCGGCCGCGTGCCGCGGCCGACGATCATCTCGGTCGAGCGGCCGCCGATGTCGATGACCAGGCGCGGCACGGTCGAAGGTTGCAGGCGGGCGACGCCGGCGAAGATCAGGCGGGCCTCTTCGCGGCCGGAGATGATCTCGATGGCGTGGCCGAGCACGGCCTGCGCCCGCAGCAGAAAGGCGTCGCGGTTCCTGGCCTCGCGCAGTGTCTGCGTGGCGACGGCGCGAACCTGGAACGGCGCAAAGCCGTCGAGCCGCTTCGCGAAGCGCGCCAGGCATTCGAGGCCGCGCCCGGCCGCCTCTTCGCTGAGCATGCCTCCGGCGTCGAGCCCGGCGCCCAGCCGCACCGTCTCCTTCAGGTACTCGACGCGGCGGTAGCGACCTTCGGGCAGCTGGCCGATCTCGAGGCGAAAGCTGTTCGAGCCCATGTCGATGGCGGCGAGCTGGCCGGGCCAGCGCGTTTCGATTTCGGGGCGGGTCGCCGTCGGGAAATGCATGGCGCGATTGTCGAAGCTTCCTAGAATGCCCGCTCCCTGCCTACCGGACCGTCCATGTCGCGCAACGATTCCGCCTTTCCGGCCGCCACCGGTGCCGGCTTCGCAGCCGCCGTCCAGCCGGTGGGCAGGCACACCATCGCAACCGATGCCACCGGTCTCGTCGCGGGTGCGGTCACCGTCGCCGCCGGCGATTTCGCGATGCCGGCGTATCGTGCCCGCCCGCAAGGCGACGGCCCGTTCCCGATCGTGCTCGTCGTCTCCGAGATCTTCGGCGTGCACGAGCACATCGCCGACGTCGTGCGCCGCTTCGCTGGGCTCGGCTACCTCGCCATTGCCCCCGAGCTCTTCATCCGCCAGGGCGACGCCAAGGCCGCGGTCGACATCCCGACCTTGTTCGCCACCGTCGTCTCCAAGGTGCCCGACGCGCAGGCGATGAGCGACCTCGACGCCTGTGTCGCCTGGGCCGCGAAGAATGGTGGCGATGTCGGCCGGCTCGGCGCTACCGGCTTCTGCTGGGGCGGTCGCATCACCTGGCTCTACGCGGCGCACAACTCGCAGGTCAAGGCTGGCGTGGCCTGGTACGGGCGACTCGTCGGGCCGACGTCGGCGCCGCAGCCGCGCCAGCCGGTCGACGCTGCGGCCGCTCTGCACGCGCCCGTGCTCGGCCTCTATGGCGGCGCCGACACCGGCATCGGGCTCGACACCGTCGAGCAGATGAAGGCGGCGCTGGCGGCCGGCAGCGACGCCGCCAGGCAGTCGGAGTTCGTCGTCTACCCGACCGCGCAGCACGCTTTCTACGCCGACTACCGGCCCAGCTACGACGAGGTGGCGGCTCGCGACGGTTGGCAGCGTTGCCTGGCGTGGTTCGAGACGCACGGCGTGGCATGACGCTGTGACGCTCACCTGGATCGTGATCGCCACCGGTCTCGGTGGTGTGCTCTCGGTCGTGGTCGCGGCGGCGCTCACGGTCGGGCTGCTGTCGCGCATCGTCCACCACCTCGTCAGCCTCTCGGCCGGCGTGCTGCTGGCGACGGCGCTGCTCGACGTGCTGCCCGAAGCGTTCGAGAGCAAGGCCAGCCCGCAGTCGCTGTTCGGGACGCTGCTCGCCGGCCTGCTGTTTTTCTTTTTGCTCGAGAAGGCCGAGCTGTACCGCCACAGCCACCACCACGAGGGCGACGAGCACCATCATCACCACGGCTTCGACCGGGCCCAGGCCGGCCGCGGTGGCTGGAGCGTGATCCTGGGCGACAGCATCCACAACTTTTGTGACGGCATCATCATCGCCGCCGCCTTCCTGGCCGACACGCGGCTCGGCGTAGTCACCTCGCTGGCCATCATCGCCCACGAGATTCCGCAGGAGGTCGGCGACTACATCGTGCTGCTCAACGCCGGCTTCTCGCGCGGCCGGGCGCTGTTCTTCAACGCCGTCTCGGGACTCGCCGCAGTGGTCGGCGGCGTCATCGGCTACTTCGTCGTCGGGCCGTGGCAGTCGATGTTTCCCTACCTGCTGGTGGTCGCCTCGAGCAGCTTCATCTACGTCTCCGTTGCCGACCTGATCCCGCAGCTCCAGCACCGGTTGACGCTGAAGGAAACCGCCGCGCAGTTGATGTGGCTCGGTGCCGGGCTGGGGATCGTGGTGCTGGCGATCACGCAGCTGCACTGAGCGGCGTTTTGTCGCCGACTATGATGCCGCGGCGTCGCTCGCCGGCATCCTGTCGGCCGGGTCGCTCGTCCCCCCAAAGGAGCCGCCGTGCTTGCAAAGTCGATTTGTCGCGTCCTCGTCGCGACCTGCATCGGTCTCTCCTCGGCGGGTGCCAGCCTGGCGCAGACGGTGGTGCGCGTCGCCTCGACGCCGACCGGCGTGCCGTTCACGTTCCTCGACACCAAGACCAACGAGATCTCCGGGATCATGGTCGACCTGATGAAGGCGGTAGGCAAGGACCAGGGCTTCACGGTCCAGATCACGCCGATGACCTTCAGCACGCTGATCGCGGCGCTGCAGGCCAACAAGGTCGACGTCGTCGCCGCGGCGATGTACATCACGCCGCCGCGCCAGGAGGTGGTTGACTTCAGCGACTCGGTCATCACCTACGGCGAGGGCCTGGTCGTCGCGGCTAAGGACACGCGCGACTACAAGTCGATGGACGAGCTCAAAGGCGAGATCGTCGGCGTCCAGATCGGCACCGCCTACGTGAAGCCGCTCACCGACTCGGGCCTGTTCAAGGAGATCAAGGTCTACGACACGATCCCCGACATCATCCGCGACGTCAACGTCGGTCGCATCAAGGCCGGCTTCGCCGACTTCCCGATCGCCGCCTACCAGATCGCTCAGGGCGGCTACCCGGAAGCGCGCATGGCGAAGAACTACAAGCCGGTGCTGCCGGGCAGCGTCGGCATCGCCGTGAAGAAGGGCGACAAGGTGATGCTCGACAAGATCAACGCCGCGCTGCGCAAGTTCAAGGCCGACGGCACGACCGACAAGATCCTCGCCACCTGGGGCCTGAAGTAGGCCGGCGCGGCCGGACGGCGTAGGCCAACGTGTTCGCGACCCGGGACCTCGCCGAATACCTGCCGATCCTGGCGCGCGGCGCGCTGCTCACGGTCGAGATCTTCGCGCTGGCCCTCGTCGTCGCGACGGTGCTCGGCCTGGGTTGGGCGCTGATGCGGGTGTCGGGCATCACCGTCTTGACAGGGTTCTCGAAGGCGCTGATCAACACGGTGCGCGGCATCCCGATCCTGGTCCAGCTGTTCTATATCTACTTCGTCTTTCCCGAGATCGGCATCCAGCTCTCGGCCTTCGAGGCCGGCGTCATCGGGCTCGGCTTCGCCTACTCCTGCTACATGGCCGAAGTGTTCCGCTCCGGCATCGAAGGGGTTGATCCGGGCCAGATGGAAGCCGCGCAGTCGCTCGGCATGGGCCGGGTGCTCATCCTCTGGCGCGTGGTGTTGCCGCAGGCGTTCAAGATCGCGTTGCCGCCCTACGGCAACACCTGTGTGATGCTGCTCAAAGACACCTCGCAGGCGTCGATCATCACCGTGGCCGAGCTGTCGTTCCAGGGCAAGCTGATCGCGTCGTCGACCTTCAAGAACACCGAGGTCTACACGCTCGTCGCACTGATGTATCTGATGATGTGCATCCCGCTGATCATCATCGTCGGCCGGCTCGAGAAGCGGTTCGGGCGCAAGTGATCGCGATCCGCGATGTCCGCAAGTCGTTCGGCACGAACCTCGTGCTCGACGGCATCTCGCTCGAGGTGACGCAAGGCGAGGTGGTGTGCGTGATCGGTGCCTCGGGCTCGGGCAAGTCGACGCTTTTGCGCTGCGTCAACGGCCTCGAGTCGTACGACTCGGGCGAGATCACCGTGGGCGGCCAGCGTGTCGACCGCGACAAGCGCCACATCGTCGCCATCCGCGAGAAGGTGGCGATGGTGTTCCAGCGCTTCAACCTGTTCCCCCACCGCACCGCGCTCGAGAACGTGATCGAGGGCCCGGTCTACGTCAAGCGCGAGCCGCGGGCTGCCGCAGTCGAGCGGGCGCGGGCGCTGCTGGTGCGCGTCGGCCTCGCCGGCAAGGAGGACGAATATCCGCATCGCCTTTCCGGTGGTCAGCAGCAGCGCGTCGCGATCGCGCGGGCGCTGGCGATGCAGCCGCAGGCGATCCTGTTCGACGAGCCGACTTCGGCGCTCGACCCCGAGCTAGTCGGCGAGGTGCTGGCGGTGATGCGGTTGCTCGCCAGCGAGGGCCTGACGATGATCATCGTCACCCACGAGATGGGC
>JAYTYH010000475.1:0-3455 GCA_043742485.1 Rhizobacter sp. | reverse complement strand
GGCTGCATCAACTCCTGCGGCCACCACCACAGCGGCCACATCGGCATCCTCGGCGTCGACAAGGACGGCAAGGAGTGGTACCAGGTCTCGCTCGGCGGCGCCGATGGCTCCACGCTCAGCGGCGCCTCGGTGGCCGGCAAGGTCATCGGCCCGTCGTTCGCGGCCGACGAGGTGACGGACGTGATCGAGGCGGTGATCGAGACCTACCGCGCCGAGCGCACGAGCGCCGAAGAGCGCTTCGTCCAGACCGTGCGTCGCATCGGCCTGCAGCCCTTCAAGACCGCGACCGACAGCGTGCGTGGCGCGACAGCGGTGCACGCATGAGCGCGGCCATGAAGTTCTTCGACGACGCCGCTGCCGTGCCGGCCGACCTTGCCATCCCGAACGACGTCCACGACGCCGATTTCGATGCCATCGCATCCGACCTGCGCGGCATCGACAGCATCGCGCTCCACTTCCCGAAGTGGGCCGACGGCCGCGCCTACAGTCAGGCGCGCCTGCTGCGCGTGCGCTACCGCTTTGGCGGCGAGATCCGCGCCACCGGCGAGGTCGTCGCCGACATGCTGCCTCTGCTCGCGCGCACCGGCTTCGATGCCGTGGTGCTGCGCGCCGACCAGGATCGCGCCGTCGCCGAACGCGCCCTCGGCTTCTTCCCGGATGGCCACTATCAGGGCGACGTGATCGAGCTTCGGCCGCGATTCGCACGCGACGTCCCGGCAGTCGCATGAGCGACCGAGCCGGGCCCGGCCATGTCGTCTTCGTCGGAGCCGGCCCGGGCCGGGCCGATCTGATCACGCTGCGCGGCGCCGATCGCCTGCGCGCCGCCGAGGTCGTGTTGTTCGACTCGCTCGCCGACCCGGCATTGCGCGAGCTCGCACCGCAGGCGCGCTGGATCGACGTCGGCAAGCGCGGCCTGCGCGGCATATCGCACGCGCCGCCCGGCGACAGCGAGAACACCGGCCAGGCGACGATCAACGCGCTGCTCGTCAAGCACGCCTCCGAAGGCCGCCGCGTAGTGCGCCTGAAAGGTGGCGACCCGAGCATCTTCGGCCGCCTCGAGGAAGAGATCGAGGCGCTGGTCGAGGCCGGGATCGCCTTCGAGGTGGTGCCCGGCGTGTCGGCGGCGATGGCCGCGGCCGCCACCGCGGGCCGGCCGTTGACGAGGCGCGGCAGCGGCAGAAGCGTGAGCCTGACGACGGCAATGACGCACGACGTCGGCCTGCGCGCCGGTCGCCACGCCGACACGGAGGTCTTCTACATGGCCGGCAAGCAGCTCGCCGGCCTGTCGCGCAGCCTGCTCGGCGCCGGCTGGCCGGGCGAGACGACGGCTCTCGTGGTCTCGCGCGCCGGCTGGCATGACGAGGTCAGCAGCGACCACTCGGTCGATTCGCTCGGCAGCGCCACCGTGCTCCACGCCGGCCGGCCGACGGTGGTGATCGTCGGCGCCGGTGCCATGGCGCTCGGTGCCGCCCCCGCCGCGGCCCCGGTCGCCGGCGACGGCGCGTCGCATCGAAGTCGTAAAATTCGTAGTTGATCCCCGCCTTCGCGCCGCCCTGCGGCGCACCCCCGAGCTCCTCGCCCCATGACCCACGTCGTTCTCGAATCCTGCATCCGCTGCAAGTACACCGACTGCGTCGATGTCTGCCCGGTCGACTGCTTCCGCGAAGGCCCGAACTTCCTCACCATCGACCCCGACGAGTGCATCGATTGCGCGGTGTGCATCCCCGAGTGCCCGGTCAACGCCATCGTTCCGGAGGAAGACGTGCCGGGCAATCAACAGCACATGATCAAGCTCAATGCCGAGCTCGCCGTCGGCTGGCCCAGCATCACCCGCCGCAAGGCGCCGCCGGCCGATGCCGACGAGTGGAAGGACAAGACCGGCAAGCTCGACCAGCTCGTTCGCTAGCCGCGTGCCGATGGCCGCCATCGAAACCGATGCGCTGATCGTCGGTGCCGGTCCGGTCGGCCTCTTCCAGGTCTTCCAGCTCGGTCTCCAGGACTTGCGCACCCACGTCGTCGACTCGCTGCCGCACGCCGGCGGCCAGTGCCTGGAGCTGTACGCCGACAAGCCGATCTACGACATCCCCGCCCTGCCCGTCTGCAGTGGCCGCGAGCTCGTCGAACGGCTGCTGAAGCAGATCGAGCCTTTCGGCTGCGGCTTTCATCTCGACCAGCAAGTCGACGCGGTCTCGGTACGCGACGACGGTCGCTTCGACGTGACCACGGCCAACGGCACCAGCTTCTTGGCCCGCGCCATCGTGATCGCCGGCGGCGTCGGCTCGTTCCAGCCGCGACGCCTCAAGGTCGACGGCCTCGACCGCCACCGTGGCACGCGCCTGTTCGAGCACGCGGCCTCGCTGCACGAGCAGGCCGGCAAGCACGTCGTGATCGTCGGCGGTGGCGAGGCCGCGGTGGCGGCCGCGATCGCCGCCGCAGCCGACGGCGCCTCGCGCGCCGCCAGCGTCACGCTCGTGCACCGGCGCGACGACTTCGATGCCGCCGATGCTGACCGCGCCTTGCTGCAATCGATGCGCAGCGACGGCCGCGTCACCTTCATCGCCGGCCAGCCAGAGCGCGTGGTCGAGGTCGACGGCACGCTCGCCGGCCTCGACCTCCTGTGCAGCGACGGGGCCTCGCGCACGGTGCCGCTCGACGTGCTCTACGTGCTGCTCGGCTGGAGCCCCCGCCTCGGGCCGATCGCGAACTGGGGCCTGGCGCTCGAGAAGAAGCAGCTCGTCGTCGACGCCGAGCGCTTCGAGACTTCGGTGCCTGGCATCTTCGCGGTGGGCGACGTCGTCACCTACGCCGGCAAGAAGAAGCTCATCGTCTGCGGCTTCCACGAAGCGACGCTCGCCGCCTTCGCCATCGCTGCGCGCGTGCACCCCGAGCGCGCCCTGCCGCTGCAGTACACGACGACCAGCCCGCGCCTGCACGCGCTGCTCGGCGTCGGCCCCGGCTTGCCATAATCCGCGCGCGCCGCGGCTCAGGCCGCACGCGAATCCGCTGGGGGTGTTGGGCGACACGAAGACGAGTCTTCGCATCGGCCCGACTGAGATAAAACCCTTTGAACCTGATTGAGGTAATCCTCGCGCAGGGAAGCTAGCCGAGCCGGCGTCACCACGCCGGCGACTCGTCGGCATTGCGACCTGCCATCGAAAGAGACGATGGCTCACACGAACCACATCACCCGCTCGCCGCGCCTGAAGGCGCTGGCGCTGGCCCTCACGCCAGCGCTTCTGGCATACGCCCACAACGCCGACGCGCAAGCCGTCGACACGCTCGCGCCGGTGATCGTCACCGGCAAATCACCGCCGACCGCGAGCGTCGCCGGCTGGGGCGACGTGCCGCTCGCCCGAGCGCCCCTGCAGGCCACAGTCGTCGACCAGGCACAGCTGCGCGACGCCGGCGCCACCCGCCTCGCCGACCTCGTGCGCTTCGACGCTTCGGTCAGCGAG
>JAYTYH010000474.1:0-5442 GCA_043742485.1 Rhizobacter sp. | reverse complement strand
GCAACGGCGGGGCCGACACCGAGCGCGATGCCGCCCATCGCGCCGCCTGTGGCATGGACGCCTGCATCTTCAAGCCGCCGAGCCTCGCCGCCCTGCGCGATGTGGTCGGGTGCTGGGCGGGCGCCGCCACTTCCCAAACGCCGCCGGCCCCGGTGCCCACGCCGAGGCCGTAAACCGCAGCGCAAAAGACGGGCGTGTCCTCGAGCGCGCGGCAAGTTGGGGACCGATGTCACGCGGCCGCGTGCGCAGGCATCGTGCTTGCTGACCACCCTCCAGGCACGAGGTTATCGTCGCCGCACCGAGGGAACTCCTGTCATGCCGTCGCGTTCCCCGCTTTCACGCGCTGCTGAAGGCCGCCCGGGGCGCCCTCTGCGCCGGGTGGCGCTGGTGGCAGTGATCATCGCCTTGCTCACCGCCGGGGCGGTGTACGCCCGCTACCGCGAGGCAATGCGCACCGAGGGCGCGCTCGCCGAAGCCGTGGCCCAGCTGCGCGCCGACGACGTCGGGCGATGGCTGAACGAGCGCCGCCGCAGCGCCAGCTTCCTCGCCACCAGCGACACGATCGGTGCGCTCTACGTGCAGTCCCGCGCCGGCGATGCAGCCAGCACGGAACGTCTGCTCGACCGGCTGCTCATCGTGCGCCGATCGGTCGGCGCCGAATCGGTGCTCGTGATCGACCGCAGCGGCACGGTGGTCGCAGCCGAGGCTGGCGCCGAGCGCTCCGTCGCGGCGCCGCTCCGCAGCGCCGCCGATCTTTCCATCGCCGACGGCACGGTCGAGAGCAGCGGCTTCTACGCGGTCGCCGGCCAGCCCGCGGTGATGCGTCTCGATGTCGTCATTCCGCTGCGCATCCAGGGCAAGCTGGCGGGCGCCGCGGTGGTCCTGCGCGTCGACCCGAGGCTCGAGCTGCTGCCCGCACTGAGCCGCTGGCCGGTGCCGAGTGCGACCGCAAAGACCTTGCTCCTGCAACGCGACGGCGACTCGCTCACCGGCATCGACGACGGCCACAGCGTGCCGCTCGCCACGCCGGGGCTGGGCGCCGCCCGGGTCGTGCGCGGCGAGCTGCCGCCAGGGGTCGCATTCGAAGGTCGCGGGCGGGGCGGCAGCGTCGAGCTCGGCGTCCTTCGGCCGGTCGAGGGCAGCGCCCTGTGGGTCGTGACCCGGCTCGAGCGCTCGGAGGTGGTGCAGGCGGTGGCGCCGGAGCTCGCCCTGATCGCCCTGATCGGCCTCCTGGCCATGATTGCCGCCGCCATCGCGATCCAGCGCACCGCTGACCGCCAGGAGCTTCGCGACGCTCGCCTGCGGGCAGCCGAGCAGGGCGAGAAGCTGCACACCCTGCGCCTGCTCGATTCGATCGCCGAGCAGTCGAGCGAGATCATCTTCGCGAAGGACCTGGCGGGCCGCTACCTCTTGTTCAACCGCGAGGGCGCGAGTGTCTTCGGCACGACCGAGAGCGAGATCCTGGGCAAGACGGTGCACCAACTGCGGTCCGGCAAGGAAGCGGACGACATCGTCGCCCTCGAAGCCAGGGTGATGAGCTCCAACGAGCCCGTGGTCAACAAGGAAACGCGCCGGTTCCCGGACGGGATGCGCACCTACCTCGTCACCCGCAAGCCCCTGCACGACCTGGAAGGCAAGGTCATCGGCCTGTTCGGCATAGCCCACGACATCACCGAGCGCGAGAAGGCCCAGGCCTCGCAGTCGCTGCTGGCGGCCATCGTCGACTCGTCGGCCGACGCGATCATCTGCCAGGACCTCGACGGCACGGTGACGAGCCTGAACCGCGCGGCGGTGCGCCTGTTCGGTCTCACGCCGGAGCAGGCGATCGGCAAAACGGGTTCGGCGCTCAGTCCAGGACCGCGGCCCGACGACACGCGCCAGCGCGTCGCCGCCGGCGAGACCGTGCAGATCGCGCACACGATCCGGCACCACGCCGATGGCCGCGCCCTGCATGTATCGCTCACCATGTCGCCGGTGTTCGACGCGCAGGGCCGGGTGATCGCGGTGTCGTCGATCCTGCGCGACATCAGTGCGCAGATGGCCCTTGAACGCACCCTGCGCGAGCGTGGCGAGGCGCTCGAGCGGGCCCAGACGATCGCCCGGCTCGGCCATGTGATCACCGGCCCGGAGGGGCAGGTCGAAAGCTACTCGCAGAACCTGCCCGAGCTGTTCCTTCGCAGCGACGACGGCATGCCGGACACCGTCCGTACCTGGCTCGACTGGGTCCACGACGACGATCGCGAGGCCGTGCGCGCGGCCATGCAGGAAGCGACGCGGAGCGGCGTGGGCCGCACCGTCGGCTACCGGCTTGGGCGCGGCGACGGCAGCTGGGTCCACATCCGCCACGTGGCCGTGCTGCTCGACGCTGTACCGGGCGATCCGCGGGCAGGTCGCTGGTTCGGCACCTTGCAGGACGTGACTGCTCAAAAGCAGGCCGAGCTGGAGCTGCGCGAGGCCGCGCAATTCGTACAGGCGGTCGAGGACTCCATCCTCGATCACCTCGCCGTCGTCGATCGCGACGGCGTCGTGATCGCCGTCAACGCAGCCTGGCGCGACTTCGGGCGCCATGCCGGTACCAGCACCCGGGGCGATGACCTCGGCACCAACTACCTCGAGGTCTGTGCGGCGGCGGCGGCTTCGGTGGCCGAGGCCAGCGTCGTCGCCGACGGCCTGCGCAGCGTCCTCGACGGCAGCCTGCCGAGCTTTGCGCTGGAGTACGAATGCCAGGGGCCGGGCGGGGCGCTCTGGTTCCTGCTCAGCGCGACGCCGTTGCGCACCGCGGCCGGCGGCGCCGTGGTGGTCCACAGCGACATCACCGAGCGGCGCCGCAACGAGGCCGAGTTGTCGCGTCACCGCCACCACCTGAGCGAGCTGGTCGCCGAGCGCTCGGCCGATTTGCTGCGTGCCCACAACCGGCTGGCCAAGGCCGAGACTTTCCTGCGCACCGTCACCGACCGCCTGCCGGCGCGCATCGGCTACTGGGATCGCGACCTCGTCTGCGGCTTCGCCAACGAGGCGACGTGCGCGTGGGCAGGCAAGTCGAAGGCCGAGCTGATCGGCGCGCGCATGCTGGTGCTTTTCGGCAGCGCCGTGGTGGCCGATCGCCGCCCCCACATCGACGCCGCGCTGCGCGGCGTGGCGGTGACCTTCGAGCGCGAGGAGCGCGGCCGCGACGGCCAGTCGGTCTTCACCTACACCCACTACATCCCCGATCGCGTGGGCACCGAGGTGCGCGGCTTCTTCGCGATCGTCAACGACATCACGGAGGTCAAGCGGGGCCAGCTCCAGCTCGAGCTCGTCAACCGCCAGCTCGTCGATGCCAGCCACCGCGCCGAGACCGCGACGCAGGCCAAGAGCGCCTTCCTGGCCAACATGAGCCACGAGATCCGGACCCCGATGAACGCCATCATCGGCCTGACGCATCTGCTCCAGCGCGACGTCGCCGAGCCGGCGCAGCGTCTGCGGCTCGGCAAGGTCGGCGACGCCGCCCACCATCTGCTCGGCGTCATCAACGACATCCTCGACCTGTCGAAGATCGAGTCGGGCAAGCTCAGGCTGGAGGCCGCCGACTTCCAGCTCGACAGCCTGCTCTCGCGCGTCTGCTCGCTGGTCGCCGACGCCGCCCGGGCCAAGGGTCTCGAGCTCGTCATCGACACCGATCACCTGCCGCGCACGCTGCACGGCGACTCCACGCGCATCTCGCAGGCGCTGCTCAATCTGCTCAGCAACGCCGTCAAGTTCACCGAGCGCGGTTCGGTGACGCTGTCCGGAACACTGCTCGGCTCCGACAAGGGCTTCCTCGATGTCCGCTTCGAGGTCCGCGACACCGGCATCGGCATCGCCCCCGAGCAGCTCGGCGCCCTGTTCGGCGCCTTCGAGCAGGCCGACGTGTCGACGACACGGCGCTATGGCGGCACCGGCCTCGGCCTGTCGATCACGCGCGAGCTGGCGCGGCTGATGGGAGGCGACGCCGGTGTCGAGAGCACGCCCGGCGTCGGCAGCCGGTTCTGGTTCACGCTGCGGCTGGCCGAGGCCGAACGCGAAGTGCGCCTGCTCCGCTCGCCACTCCTCGCCGGCCTGCGCGGCCTGCTCGTCGACGACCTGGCCGAAGCGCGCGAGGCGCTCGCCTCCATGATGCGAAGCCTCGGCCTGCGCACCGACAGCGCCGGCTCGGGCGCCGAAGCGCTCGCCCTCATCGCCGCCGCCGAAGCGCGCGGCGAGCCCTACGACGTGTGCGTGGTCGACTGGCAGATGCCCGGCATGGACGGCATCGAGACGATGCGCCGCGCCCGTCGCGACCCGGGTGGTGACGGCCTGCGCTTCGTCGTCGTCACGGCCTACGACCCGGCCGACTTTCACCAGGCCGGCGGCGACGTCGAGGTCGGTGCCGTGCTGGCCAAGCCGGTGTCGGTGTCGAGCCTGCACGACGCCCTCGCCGAAACCTTCGCCGGCAGCCTCCCGGCCGGCGCCGCTGCCCCGGTCGACGTCGGTGCCGAGGCGGGCGACGGCTCGGCGTTCGAGCGGCTGCGCCGCAGCAGGTCGGGCGCCCGCGTGCTGCTCGCCGAAGACAACGCCATCAACCAGGAGGTCGCCGTCGAGTTGCTGCGATCGGCCGGCCTCGTCGTCGACGTCGCGAACAACGGCGCCGAGGCAATCGTGATGGCCGGGCGCAGCGGCTACGACCTCGTCCTGATGGACGTGCAGATGCCCGTCGTCGACGGCCTCCAGGCGACCCGGGCGTTGCGCAAGCTCGCCGCCTGCGCGTCGGTCCCGATCGTGGCCATGACGGCCAATGCCTTCGGCGAAGACCGCGACGAGTGCATGGCCGCCGGCATGAACGATCACATCGCCAAGCCGGTCGATCCGAACAATCTCTACGCCACCTTGCTGAGGTGGCTGCCGGAGCGCACCGCTGCGGTCGCAGCGGCCGTGGTGGCGAAGATCGAGACCGCACCGCCGATCGTGGCGAACGCGCCGGCGCCGGTGGGGCCGGCGCCCGACATCGCGGCGCGGCTCGCGGCCGTACCCGACCTCGACGTCGTCAACGGCTTGCGCCTGTTCGGCGGCGCCCTCGACATCTATCTGCGCGTACTCGACCGCTTCGTCTCTGCCTACCGCCAAGGCTCGCAGCAATTGAACGCCGCCGTTGTCGCGCTCGAGGCCGGGGCCATGGCCAGCGCCGCGCATTCGCTGCGCGGTGCCAGCGGCTCGATCGGCGCGGTCCGGGTCGAGGCGGCGGCCGCGGCGGTCGAAACGATGGTCAAGAACGGAGAAACGGCCGCCGGATCGATTCCGGCGGCCGTCGCGTGCCAGGCGGCGCTGGCCGAGTTGGTCGCCGCCCTGGCCGCCGCACTGGAGCCCGACGGCACCACCTGACGACGGGCCGGAGCGCCGGCCGACCAGGCCTTAGTTCGGCAGCAGGACCTTGTCGACGACGTGGAT